>CAMFRR010000181.1 GCA_945982095.1 uncultured Bacteroidales bacterium | reverse complement strand
GCAATATAGCCCGTGTGGGCAACAAATACCTTACTGACACCGAGCCTTGGGCCGTGGCAAAGAAAGATCTGGAAAGGGCGGGCAGCATTCTGAATGTAGCCCTCCAGATTTGTGCCGACCTTTCGATAGCTTTTGAGGCCTTCACTCCATTCGCAACAGAAAAACTGCGCAAGATGCTGAATGTGGGCATCAACGCCGGTACTGACCACCGCAGGGGCGAGGCCAGGACAGTCAATTGCTACGAGGAAGGAGAGGGCGAGGCCCTTCACACCGTACATGAAGGCTGTGCCTGCGCATCTGAGGGTATAGTCCTGAGCTGGGAGAGCCTTGGCGGAAAAGAACTCATTCCTGCAGGCCACAAGCTGGAGAAGGCTGAACTGCTCTTCGCAAAGATTGAAGACTCGGCCATTGAGGCTCAGATGGCAAGGCTAGATGCCATCCGTGCTGAGAAGGAAGCCGCTGAAAAAGAAAAGCTTGCCAAGACAGTCACGGCCCAGAAAGAGGAATGCAGCTTCGACGATTTCTGCAAGATGGACATACGTACTGCCACTGTGCTGGAGGCCGAAAAAGTGCCTAAGACAGACAAACTTCTCAAACTCACTATTGACACAGGCATAGACACCAGGACCATAGTCAGCGGCATTGCCGAATTCTACAGCCCTGAGGATATGCTGGGCAAGCAGATCTGCATATTGGCCAATCTCGCGCCTCGCAAGATCAAAGGCATTGAGAGCCGCGGCATGATACTGATGGCCCGTCAGAACGATGGCAAGATGAGGTTCATCACCCCTGAAGAGGCCCTCGTGAACGGAGCTGAGATAGGTTAACGCCCCCTTCAAAGGCAGAGGCCTTCATTAATTGATATGATACGTATCACATACAATAAAGATTTGGGCAGCCTCAACACCTTCGGAATGAAGGTGAAGGCTGCCTGCTACGTAGTATACAGCGAGGCCGGAGACCTGCCTCAAATGGACTGGGATAAACTCCCCCAGCCAATACTTCCACTGGGCAGCGGTTCCAACATTCTCTTTACCAAAGACTTCCCCGGCACCATACTGCACTCTGACATAAAGGACATAGACATAATTGAGCAGAGAAGCCGTGGTGACGAGGTCTATGTGCGTGCAGGCAGCGGAGTGGTGTTCGATGACCTCTGCGCCTGGGCAGCCTCGAAGCAGCTTTGGGGAATAGAAAACCTCTCGGCCATACCTGGCACGGTCGGCGCTTCTGCAGTGCAGAATGTGGGTGCATACGGCGTGGAGGCAGGCGACGTGATAGACAGCGTAATATGCTATGAGCGCAGCAGCGGACAATTTGTAACCCTCAATGCCGAGGAATGCGCTTTTGCGTACAGGGATTCCATATTCAAACATCAGAGGGGACGTTATATTGTCGTTTCCGTTGTATTCCGCCTCACTGCCCTGCTCTCACCCCAGCTGGAATACGGACATCTGCGCGAGGCCGTGGAGCGCAATATAGAGCTTATGGCCCCGTCAACCGACCCATATCCCGTTTTGGAGCCCCATGCTGTAGCAATGCCGCTGAGCGTCAAGCTGGTAAGGGACACCGTACGTATCATTCGCGAGGAGAAACTGCCTGACCCCGCAAAAATTGGCAGTGCCGGCAGCTTTTTCAAGAATCCTGTACTAAGCCGTGAAAGCTATCTCAAAGTGTGTGGGATTGCGGCTGAAGCAGGGCGAGACAAAGTACCTCATTTCGAGCTTGAGGACGGGAATGTCAAGGTTCCCGCTGCTTTCCTGATAGAGATGTGCGGCCTCAAAGGAAAGAAACACGGAGGTGCGGGAGTGTGGGAAAAACAGCCTCTGGTAATAGTGAATGCCAGTGGGGATGCGAGCCCCGATGACATTCTTCAGCTTAAAAATGAGATAATTACAGCAGTAAATAACAAGTTCGGCATTCTTCTGAGTCCCGAAGTAGACCACATATGACCATGAAACGATTTCTCACATCATTAGTCCTTGCGCTGTTGTGTATCATCAGCCTTGCAGGAACACCGAAGTACATCTTCTATTTCATTGGAGACGGAATGAGCATCAACAGCGTCACCGCCACTGAAATGTATAATGCTGCCGTTGCAGGAGAATTTGCTCCGCGGCCACTAAATTTCAGCGTTTTTCCCTACAGGAGCTTCATCAGCACCTACAGCGAAAACAATATGATTACCGATTCAGCCGCAGCCGGCTCTGCGCTTTCCTGCGGACACAAATGTCCAAGCTACTCCCTCTGTATGTCAAATGGCGAGTCCTTCGAAAGCCTATGGCGTCAATTGCGCCGCGAAGGTTGGGGAGCTGCAGTAGTGACTACCGTAGGTATCAACCATGCAACTCCTTCTGCTTTCTATGCCAATGCCGAAAACCGCAGAGAATACCACAAGATTCTGAATCAGCTCATATATGAGGACAGAATTGACTTCGCGGCTGGAGGCGGCTTCATAGTGGAAAAGGGTTCAAAGGGCAGGCATTGGATAGAGAAGGCAAGAGAAGCAGGATGGAATGTGCTTGTGGGAGATGAGCTGACAGAAGATGCCTGCAAAGCGCCGAAGACCATGTATCTTTGGTCGCCGAGCAAGAAGCAGATGCCATATGTCATTGACAACGAGACTGATATACAGCTTGCCGACATGACAAGGGCCGCCATTGCAAATATGCAATGCAACCACTCTGAGGCTTTCTGTATCATGATAGAAGGAGGCCGTATAGATTATGGAGCCCACGCAAGGGATGCAGCCACCACCATACGTGAGGTAAACGCGATGGCGGATGCTGTGGATGTGGCTATGGCTTTCTATGAAAAACACCCGGACGAGACTCTTATAGTGGTGACAGCCGACCATGAGACAGGTGGTGTCATAATAGGCGGAGGAGAAAGCTCCCAACAAAAAATGGAGCTGCTGCAATGGCAGACCGTATCTAAGAATACACTTACAAAAAGGCTGAGCGCATTGCGAAAGAAGGACAAGCCGCAATGGGAAGAGGCCAAAGCCATAATTTCTGATGCTTTGGGTCTGTGGAAGCATATACCTATGGATGAGAAGCAAGAGGCTGAGCTGAGGAAAGAGTTTGAAGAGTCATTCATTCAGGGCGATTCCAGTATGGATGTCAACCTGTATTCAAGCGACGAGCAGCTTGCCAGCCTAAGCATAGAGATACTTGACAAGATGGCAGGTGTATTCTTCACGCACAG
>CAMFRR010000180.1 GCA_945982095.1 uncultured Bacteroidales bacterium | reverse complement strand
AGTTTTAGCAGCTCCGTACGTGCGCTTGTACTCGGACAGCCACTTGTAGTCAATAGTAAGTGTCCGAAAGTTGGGTCACTAAGCAGTCGCTGCCTGATTGACAGGCAGTTTGCGAAGTGTCCTAATTTAGGGAAATGGTTAATTATAATGTTTTTTAATACGCTTTATGCCAGAGGTGAGGCATGAAGCTGTCAATTGTACGTTTCGGGTCGTAAGCGTTTGTTAAAAGGTCTTCCCAGTAATCGTATGGATTTACCTTACAGCATTTGCAGCTCTGAGTGAGTGAATAGGCAAAGGCCAGATTCTTGGCTGCTTCATCACTGCCAGAGAACAGGAAATTCTTACGTCCGACCGCAAGGTCTCTCATAATTGCCTCCGCGAGGTTGTTGTCTGGCCTGTACAGGCCATCAGAGGTATAGCGCACGAGTCCGTTCCACTCTGCCTGAGCATAGTGGATTGCCTTCATCAAGAGCGAGCCGCACTTGTCATTTGCTTTCTCTGCGTAGACTGCCAGTCTCTGGTAAATATCTCCAAGTATCGGAAGTATGTCTGTCTTTCGGTGCTCCTTGATAGCCTCGGCTGAAAGCTTGTCCTTCTTATACTCCTTCTCAAACTTGTAAATCAGCCTGATTCTTTCAAGGAACCACCTTGCTATACCTGTCTCATCTTCAAACATGAGTGCTTTATAGAAATATCTCCTCATATGAACAAGGCAACTGAGCCTCGTTATTCCGAGTTCCGGATTGGCCTCGAATATCTTGTACATCGTGGCCCCATCCGTCTGTATGGTCCCAATAAACTGTTCTAGGAATTCTATTATGACCTTTCTGCTTCTGGAGCCCTTGTCATAGATGAAATAGACAAGATTGGTGGTGGCTGAACGGATTCCCCAGAAATACCTGTTCCTGATGTGGTCATTGCCGTCATCACAAGATACGCAGACTCTTCCAACCGTCTCGTCAATATAAAGATAGGAATCTTGCAGCACATGGAATTTCAACTGGTTTTCAAGTTTCTCGCGCACACGGCTTATTATCTTGTTGATGGATGTATTGACAGTCTTGCGGGATATGTCTATCCCTACTTCGTAATGCTGGGCTTTCTGGATATTGCATTCTGCATTGCCGCACAGATACTTACGCAGAATCATGTTCACATTATACCGCACGCCTCTGTGGCTCTTGCCAAGAGGGGAGTCAGGCACATGGCCCCATACTTTCTTGCCATTCACCCTGCACCTCATCATGTGGTTGATAATCTTGTAGAGCTTTGGCTTTGTCAATTCCCAGACGGTCTGTGTCCGCTCTCCATAGATGGTGCTGTTCTCATCACAGCCCTCAGGGTAAAAGTAGTTGTGGATGGTGTCTTTCTCGTCAACATCTCCATATTGGCAGTACTCTTCGGCCCTTTCGACAGGCTCGTAGTCTGTCTGCCCATAGTTGCCACGTTGCTCGACAGGCTCCTGTACCAAAGAGTCGTCATCAGCATTCTCTTCTTGTGGATTAACCGCAGGTTTCCTTTCGGCTGTTATCTTCTCACCTCCGCCACCGAATGCCATTTCAGCCATGGCAAGGGCTTTCTTCTGGGCTTCTTCAAGTGCAGCTATTGCTTCTTCCTTGGTGGCGTATGTCTCGGTGTTTGGCTTCTTGCGACGACCGGCTTTGCCTCCTTTGTCGTCCTTCTTCTTGAGTGACGCTATGATGGCTTCATACTCGGCCGCCATCTTCCTCATCTTTTCCTCGTAGAAAGTAACCATGCGGTCGTGTTCCTCTGCGACTGCATTCTTGACAATCTCATCGACATCCGAGCGCTTGACCATGTCTGATGCAATCTGGTTGAGAAGACGCAGGATTTCGGCATCCTTGCTTTGGAGCATACTATCTTTGGCTTCCATCTGGTGTTTCAGTTGGGAGTTTTCTGATCTCAGTCTGAGATTCTCATGGGTAATATGTCTGTTCAAGCGTTCGTCGTTCATGCTGCAAAGGTAAGAAGAATTTCTGTACCACGCAAGACTCATAAAGATTATTTAACAGACTATTACTCAATTGATTAACTCCATATTTCGTTTATAATATCATGAATGCGCCTGCACATACAGCTGCATGTCCAGCAGCACGAGAACATTGTATCTGAGAGATGCGGCGGCTTGAAATAGCTGCTTCAAATGATTGATTAATAGCGACTTGTCGTATTTACCGTTGTTTTGACCGCTCATCTTGCAAGCTCGCCGATTAAGTATATTTAACGCGTCATCATGCCACTTCAGTCATATAGACTTTGGTGACTACTGTGTCTTCAAGAAGAAGCACCAGGTCTGCCCAGCAGATGTTGTACTTCTTCTTTGCCTCGTCAAATACGGGTCTTACAAACTTGTAGGCACTGTCAAGTTTCTTCTCCGACAGCACGTACCCGTTTCGTTCATAGTAGAACACTCGAAGCTGGCGTCTGCTCTTGTGCATGAAGATGAAGACCTTGCCGGAACGGGGGTCCTCATTGAGCACATATCTGATGTAGCTATCAAGGCCATCCCATTTGTAGTGGAAGCTCACGTTGCCTTCACAGTATACGTACTTCATTCCTCCTGTCAGACTCAGCATGGGCGTATTATCATTAGTTTGCTGACTACTGTAATAAGGTCATTGGCTGTGATGCCGCAGATTCTTACCTTCAACTGGCTAGGTGTCTGGATTGACACCTCCTGAATGAAGGAGGTGGCGTCTGGATCTGGATGGTCCAATGGCAGGTTCGTGACTTCCAGCTCTGCTGACTCTATCTGCTCGGCTGGCATCTCAGAGAGAAACTTGTCCTTCTTGAGCGCCTCAACCATTTCATAATAGTCTAGCATACGCTCGCGGCAGAAATCCGCAACTCGAATCTTCCGGGTTTTCTGGAGTCCCCTAAACTCCTTTACATAATCTGATAAATCCATATTTGTAGCGATTATAAGTTAAACCGCTGCAAAGATAAGAGAATTTATCTCAGCCTCCAAATTTGGTGTGGCCCATGTTTCGGACACTTACGACAAAACTGCGTGATAAAGTATAGAACCACTACGGTATATAGGTGCAAAAGATTACAGCGGCTATCAACTCCAGTATGAAGTGATAGTCGCTGTAACTATAGTATAAAGGTAATACTACCTGTGGTTTATCGAATGCTTACTCTTAAAATTACATTCAAAGTTACTAAAAATCAACGAGTTGTGCAAATTTTCAAA
>CAMFRR010000179.1 GCA_945982095.1 uncultured Bacteroidales bacterium | reverse complement strand
CCAAACGTGATTGCACTCGGCTACCTTCAGGAGAACCTCGGCATCACCGTGGGATTCGGCGACTGGTGCATCAGAATGGTTCCATTCGTGATAGTGCTTCTTTTCATCGCCTGGGCCTTCCTCCTGTTCTTCTTCCCTTTCAAAGCCAAGAAGATAGAACTCAAGATCGAGAGCGACAAGCCGCTTGATGCCAAATTCTGGATTGTTGCCGCCACATTCGTTCTTACCATAGCCCTGTGGCTCATCCCAAGCGACATCACCGGTCTCAATTCCAACGAGGTGGCCCTCATTCCATTCGCCATTTTCGTAGCTACAGGCGTTTTCGGAAAGAAGGATTTCGAGCAGATCAACTGGGACGTTCTCTGGATGGTAGCAGGTGGTCTGGCCCTCGGTACAGCCCTCATGAAGACAGGACTTGCAAAGGCTCTGGTAGACGCTATTCCATTCAGCTCTATGCCAGCTCTCGCAGTTATCATCGTTTCAGGCGTAGTAGGCTATGCTATTGCTAACTTCCTTTCGCACACTTCTGCAGCCAACCTGCTCCTTCCTATACTTGCAACCGTGGCTTCTGCTATCGACCTTTCATCTTTCGGCGGTTCAAGCGCCCTGCTCATCGGTCTGGCAATCTCAACTTCAGTTGCAATGATATTGCCTATCAGTACCCCTCCTAACGCCATAGCTTCTTCTACAGGCCTCGTGGCTACCAAGGATATGGCCAAGATGGGTATAATCATGGGTATTGTGGGTCTGGTACTCGGCTATGCAGTGCTCATTTTCATAGGATTCTAAGCAGTACGCCATGAAACGTACATTCATAATACTTTGCGCAATGCTGGGGCTTTCCGCCTCAGCATTTGCGGCTGATAAGGAAGCCATAAAAGACCATCTGGAGAATCATTTCCAGCTTTACGGCTTCATACGCAACTATTTTGCCTTCGATACACGCGAGAGCAAAGCCGGCACTGCAGATCTTTTCTACTGGGTGCCTCTGGACGAGGACATAAACGCCGAAGGCAAAGACCTGAATGCCAATATGAGCTTCCGTTTCCTGTCGCTGACATCCAGACTTGGAGTCAATGTGAAAGGATATACAATCGCCGGACTGGAATTCGGAGCGAAGATTGAGGCTGACTTTTATGCCGGTCTGAGCGGATCCACAGGAACGGCCACTTTCCGTATGCGTCAGGCCTATATGACCATGACAAAAAATGCTTTGGGCAGAAATGGCAGGCAGAGTTCAGTACTGAAAGTGGGACAGGCCTGGCACCCTATAGGTGCAGATATGCCTGACATTTATTCACTTGAGACCGGAGCTCCATTCGGGCCTTTCAGCCGTACACCTATGGTGCTGAACGACTATGACTTCGGTAACGGAATGTCCCTGGCTGCCGGCATGATGTGGCAGATGCAATATACATCTTCAGGGCCCGACGGTTCAAGTGCCGATTATATGAAATATGGCTTGCTTCCAGAGCTTTATATTGGTCTGAGCTACAAAAAGGGAGCTTTCCTGGGTCGCGTGGGATATGATTTCCTAAGCATAAAGCCTAGGAAGACCGATGACGCCAGGATGAACGCTTCCATGGGCTTCGTCTACCTGCAATACAAGAAGAATCTCTTTACTGCCAAGGCAAAGAGCACATTCGGCCAGGCAGGAGAGCACCTGGGCCTTATGAGCGGTTACCTGGAATATAGCGAGAACGGCAAAACTGCATACGAGGCCCTGCTCAGCTCATCAAGCTGGCTCAGCCTGTCATACGGAAAGAAATTCGTAGGCAGCCTCTTCCTCGGCTATAACCAGAACTTCGGTACACCTAATGAAAGGACTTGGAAAGCTCTGTATTTCAACAAGAACACAGGAATAGGCCATACCCTTAAAGCAGAAGAACTTGCAGGCAAGACCGTACAGAACAAGATGTTCCGTATAGAGCCTGAGTTTACATATAATCTGGGCAAATTCACTGTAGGCATAGAGTATATGCTCACTGCAGCCCAGTATGGCAGTTTCGGGCATGGCGATGATATCAGCTCAGTTGACCTTGCAGGCAAGAAAGGCCTGGCAATGGGCAAGTTGCACTGGGTCATGAACCACAGGGTCCAGGCCATGGTAAAATTCAATTTCTAAACTAAAGCATATTTTTTATGTCATAACCTTAGCGGGATATGACATTTTGTCAGGCCGTACCTGGTGGCATAGCATTTGCCCAATGGTACGGCATTGTTGTCAATGTCGGAATGCATATACCGACAGCATGACGAGAAATAGAAAACAATAAAAATATTTAACGATATGATCAAACCTTTAGCAGACCGCGTGGTCATCGAGCCGAAAGCAGCCGAGACCAAGACAGCTTCGGGACTCTACATTCCCGATTCAGCAAAAGAGAAACCTCAGCAGGGCACCGTTGTGGCAGCCGGCCCCGGAAAGAAAGACGAGCCTATGGAGCTCAAAGCCGGAGATTGTGTTCTCTATGGCAAATATGCAGGCACTGAAGTCACAGTGGACGGCAAAGACTATCTTATCATGAAACAGTCAGATGTTCTGGCAATTCTTTAATCTGAAATCATTATGGCAAAAGATATCAAATTCAACAGCGACGCCCGCAGTCTTATGAAACAGGGCGCTGACGCACTTGCAGATGCAGTTAAGGTAACCCTCGGTCCAAAAGGACGCAATGTGGTGATCGGCAAGAAATTCGGAGCACCTCACGTTACAAAGGACGGTGTTACTGTAGCCAAAGAGGTGATACTCGAGGAACCTTTCGCAAACATGGGCGCACAGATGGTGAAAGAAGTTGCTTCTAAAACCAATGACCAGGCCGGTGACGGCACAACAACAGCAACTGTACTTGCACAGGCCATCATCAACGAAGGCCTCAAGAACGTAACCGCAGGCGCCAATCCTATGGACATCAAACGCGGTATTGACAAAGCTGTTGCTAAGGTTGTGGAGAGCCTCAAGGCCCAGAGCCATGAGGTTGATGACGACCTCGCAAAGATTGAGCAGGTGGGTTCCATTTCGGCAAACAACGATCCTTTCATAGGCAAGCTCATCGCTGATGCAATGGCAAAAGTAAAGAAAGACGGCGTTATCACAGTTGAGGAAGCAAAAGGTACTGAGACTGAGGTGAAGGTTGTTGAGGGTATGCAGTTCGACCGTGGCTATCTCAGCCCGTATTTCATGACTAACGGCGACAAGATGGAGGCCGTACTTGACAGTCCTTACAT
>CAMFRR010000178.1 GCA_945982095.1 uncultured Bacteroidales bacterium | reverse complement strand
TATTAAGGGCGCCCGCCTCTGGAGAGGAGCCAAGACAGCCACTGAAGCCGGGATGAAGAATGTGGCTTTCCTTCGTACACGCATAGAGTTCATAAACCACGTTTTCGCTGAGAATGAGGCGGATGAGATTTGGATTACTTTCTGTGATCCTCAATATAAGAAAATCAACAAGCGTCTCACCTGTCCTATGATGCTGGACAGGTACAGGGCTTTTCTGCGCAAGGGAGGCATTGTACATCTCAAGACCGACTGTCAGGAACTGCACGAATATACCAAGCAGGTGATAGCTGAGCAGGGCCTTGAAATGCTTTGCTGCACTAACGACCTTTATGGCTGCAATGCCCTGCTTGAGGGGGATTATCAGACCCGTTATCCTTCTTATGCCGGCCTGCCTGAGGATTTCCGTCCTTGTGCTGATCCTGCTCCGCAGAAGGATTCGGAGATGTTGAAGAATCCGGCCTTGCGCGAGGTTCAGACCCATTATGAGAAGATGTTTCTGGAACAAGGTATGCCAATAAGCTATTTGGCCTTCAGATTGTAATCTTTTTTTATATATTTGCAGAATGCGCCATATAATCGTTTTGTCATATGACGGTTCTGCTTTCAGTGGATGGCAGGTCCAGAATAATGCTCCCTCGGTCCAGGGTGCATTGCAGGATGCTTTGTCCATGCTGCTGCGCACTCCTGTATCCGTTACTGGCGCAGGCCGCACAGATGCAGGCGTAAATGCCGTCAATTATGTGGCACATTTCGATGGAGATTTCCAAATCAGCGATTGTAATGCCTTGGCATTCAGGCTTAATGCCGTATTGCCACGCGAAATCTCAGTGCAGGGCATTGCTCCGGCATCTGATGATTTTCATGCAAGATTCAGCGCCACAATGCGCGAATACCAATATTTTATTCATTCAGGTAAAGACCCTTTTATCCGGGCGTACAGCTGGCATTGCAAATACAAGCTGGATGTTGACAGGATGAACAGGGCCTGCGCTTTTCTTGTGGGCGTCCATGATTGCCGCTGTTTCGAGAAAAGCGGCTCTGACAATGCCACCTCCATATGCAATATTATGTATGCCGGCTGGGAGTTGCGGAAGACAGGAATAGGAAGCCCTTCTCCCCTTGTTCCCACTATGGCTCATGCAGGGGAGCAGCTGGTTTTCACCGTCAGGGCCAACCGCTTCCTTCGCAATATGGTCAGGGCTATAGTAGGAACTATGGTGGACATAGGCAGGGGAGCGCGTGAGCCTGAATATATATTGGAATTGCTTGAACACGGAACCCGCTCCGACGCCGGCCAGAGCGTTCCCGGCAACGCTTTGTTTCTCACAAGAATAGATTATTTAGGAGACTGACCTATGAAAGAAAAACTTGACCTCGAAATGAAATCCATACTGCAGCAGCTGCATTCGCGCGGCTGCTCGAAGGAAGAACTTGATCTGGTGTGGGATGCTTACCTGACCGCAACTAAAATGCACGAAGGACAGACCCGCCGTTCAGGCGAGCCATACATCATCCATCCTGTCGCCGTGGCTACCATAGTCGCCGAGGATATGGAGCTGGATTCACACTGCGTGATTGCAGCTCTGCTCCATGACGTAGTGGAAGACACTGATTATACGATAGATATGGTAAGGGAACGTTATGGCGACGACGTGGCTTTCCTTGTGGATGTGGTTACAAAGAAAGGCGTGTACAAAGGCCAGTCTAAGCAGGTGGAGAATTTCAAACAGATTCTGGGCTCAGTTCAGTTCGACATAAGGGCTCTCATGATTAAATTGGCCGACCGCCTCAACAATATGCGCACCCTTGCCAGCATGCCAGCTCCGAAACAGATGAAGATTGCCGGTGAAACTGACTTTTTCTATGCTCCGCTCGCGGGACGCCTTGGCCTCTATAGGGTAAAATCAGAACTTGAGAACCTGAGCTTCCGTTTCCGCTGTCCACGTGAGTATGAACAGTTGGATCAACAGCTTGCCGAAGACAAGCAGGCAACCAAGGCCGAAGTGGATGCCTTCGTGGCTCAGATTGATGAAATACTTACATCCAAAGGTTTCAATGTGCACGTGGAAATACGTTATCGCAGGCCTTACAGCATCTGGCGCAACATGCATGAAGAGGCAGGGGATTTCGCAAAGGTGGAATTCAAGCACTACATCAGGGTGATATATGAACCTCAGGAGGGTATAAGTGAGAAAAATATGAGCCTTCTGGTGTATTCGGCCCTCACGGATGTGTTCAGGGAGCGTCCTGGCAGCGTTGTGAATTATATAGACCGTCCGAAAGAAAACGGCTACCAGAGCTTCCACGTCAAACTGCTCAGCGCCAGGGGCCGTTGGGAAGAGCTGCATATATCTTCCTACCGCATGTTGCATAATTCCTGCGTAGGCTTCCTTGCCCAGAGCACCCATGACAACAAGATTCAGTGGATGGACAAGATGAGCGCCATACTTAAGGAAATGGCTGAGGTCGGCACGGATGACTTCATGAAGGGAGTGAGCACCTCTTTCTACAACGAAGATATATATGTCCTTACCCCTAAGGGCAAGGTGGTCATTCTGCCAAAGGGCGCCTCAGTGCTGGACTTTGCTTATGAGCTGCACAGTGACATAGGGCGCCACGCCCAATATGCAAGAATCAACGGCAAACTATCCACCATAAAGGAAACTCTGCAGAGGGGAGACGTGGTGGAGGTTTTCACCAACGATAGTGTGGAGCCTGAACCTGACTGGCTCAAATTCGTCAAGACCTACAAGGCCATACGCCGCATTTCTGCAGTGGCCAAAACAATGTACTCCGAACTGGACCTGAAATACAGCAGATGTGAGCTGTGCAAGCCACTGCCGGGAGATGAGGTGATAGGATTCAAGACCGATGACGGCCTCATCACAGTCCATAAACGCAATTGTCCCCAGGCTGTCAAACTGGCCTCTGAGCATGGTGACATGATAGTGACTGTGGAAGAGTTGAAGGAAAATCCTGCCATGGTCTTCTCAACAAAGATACATGTTAAGGCAATAGACCGTCCGTCCCTGCTCATGGACATTTTGGCTTGCATTTCGGGCAACGGACTGTCCATGACCAGTCTTGAGACATACACCAAGGACTGGATTGTGGATTGCGAAATCGAGTTCGGTATACACTCGTATAACGAACTCGTCAAGGTCACAGGCCAGATTTCCAAACTCCAGGGAGTGGAGGAAGTGATGGTGCTTTAATTGTAAAGATAACGGCGTATCT
>CAMFRR010000177.1 GCA_945982095.1 uncultured Bacteroidales bacterium | reverse complement strand
GCTATAGCCTTGGCCTGATAATATTTGTAGCCTTCTATCCATGTAGTCCTGTCCACAGGCACCAACTTATCATCAAGGCCCACAATCTGGCGGTAAGGTCCGAAATAAGAGTCGAAATCGGCATGCAGACCTGCCTTGAACACGCCATGGTCCTTGAATGTCCATGCCGCCTTGAGGAATGGGGCAGGAATATAGCCCACGCCAGCCTTCAGATAAAGTTTGCGCCCGTCAAAAGCCCTTTCAGCAAGTTCCAGTTCAGTGTATGTGGGAATGAACTCATCACTGCCTTTGTATGGGGTCTCGAAACCTCCATAGTCAAAATTCAGGTCAAACTGCCTGAGGCTGTCCGGCACGACCAGAGCTTTGAGCGGCCTGTTGATGTCGCCTAACCTGCTTTCATACGAGTTCACCACATGGACTGTGGGATTGAACTGGTCAGGTTTCTGGGCATTCAGCTGCAATGAATTGAGAACCAGCATATTTGCTGCCAGTACTGATATTGTAGAAAATATATGTCTGTTACGCATATCGGCTATGTTGTGCTAGGGTTAGGTTATTGCTGCTGTGCAAGTTTTTCCAATCTCATCTGTATATCTTCCTGAATCTCCGCGTTGTCAGGGTAACCCTCGGCCACACTCTTGAATGTAGCCTCAGCCTGCTTGGTCTTGCCCTGTTCCACAAAGGAGTCACCCAGAATGATGAAGGCTTTGGCAAGATAGTACATGCGGGATGTGCCCGAATCCGAGAAGGCATATACCTTTTCCTTGACGGCATCGAAGTCAGCCCTGTCGTAGCAGTCCAGAATTATCATATATGCTGCTTCGGCTCCTTCTTCGCTCTTGGGATCCGCAGCCAGGAGCGCAAGCTGTGCGAAAGCCTCGTCCCTGCGGCTTACAGCCAGAAGGCTCTTGGCACGCAGCATGCCTGCATGCGCCTTCTCTTCGGCTGAAAATTCTTCCTTTGCCAGAACAGCAGATGCACGTTCCTCCGCCTTTACATATTCCTTAGCCTTGTACCAGCTGTCCATGGCGCCGGCAAGAGCCTCTTTCAGAACTCCTTTGTCCAGGCTGTCCATTACTGCCAGGCTGTCATAGGCCTGGGCTGCAGACACAAAGTTGTCCATTGAGAAATTGAGCTTTGCGAATTGCCTGAGCGAAGGAAGCGTATACTTGTTCTTTCCAAGCTCAATAACTTTGGAGTAAGTTTCACAGGCTTTTTCCTTGTCCTTTGAAAGACGGTAGCACTCTGCTATATAATATATGCAGTCGCTCTTTCTTCCGGACTCCGGATACTGTTGCATGAAGGAAGTGAACGAAGCGATTGCAGAACTATAGTCATCAGCAAAGAACTGCTGCTGCGCTGCAGTGAAGAACATTTCCTCCTTCTGCTCAGGGGTCTTGCTCTCTCCCCTTCCTATCGAATCAAGGTAGGCAAGATATTTCTGAGGAGCATTCTGACTCTGGTAAATCGACTCAATGGCCATGAGGGCATCATCAGCATAGCTGTGTGATCCCATGGTGGACACCACTTCCTTATAGGCTGCAAGTGCTCCGTCTATGTCTTTCAGGTTCCTCTTTACGGTACCTGTCTCAAGCAGGGCCTGGGCCGCCGCAGGGCTGCCTTTCAGCCTGCCGGCCAGAAGAGAGAACACCTCAAGTGCATCTTTCTCGCGTTTCATGCCGGCATAGCTGCGTCCCAGTTCAAGCATGGCCTCAGGGTAATATGCAGAGGAGGAATCCGCATTGCTGACCATGGAGAGCAGTTCCACCTTCCTGTTCATCTTCTTTGTGGCCTCAGCCTTGTATTTGGGGCGCTTGTCTATGCTCAGGCCATAGCACATAGCTGCCTGATAATAAGGATATATTTCGTTGGTATCCCTGTAACTTGTGATATAATCCTCATATTTTGCAGAAGCCTCTTCATATTGCTTCTGCATATAATGACAGTCTGCAAGCCTCAACTGGGCATCACGTCCGAAAGCCTTGCCTCCTTCTTCCACATATAGTCCGAACCAACGTGCGGCCTGGACATATTCAGCGTTCTTGAAGTAGGAATAGGCCACATTGTAAGGCAGGCTCTCCCCTTCCTCCAAACCGTAAAGGGCCGATGTGTTGTAAAGGTCGTTGTAAATGGCCACAGCCTCGGCATACTGTCCGTTCCTGTAATTGGCTTCAGCGAGGCCATAGCGGGCCAGCTGATTCACAAGATCCTGACGCTCTGTGTAGTAGGTCACTGCCTGCATGCATGGCACAGCTTTGCGGAAGGCCCCCGCCTCAAGCAGTTCCACACCTCTTATATAGTTGGCATGCACATAGTTGTTCTTCTCCTGTCCCTGCAGTACATCTATGCGGTCATAGGCATCGATGGCTGTCTGATAGTCCCTGTTGGCAAGGGCAGTGAGGGCCATATAAGAGTAGATTTTCTCTCCCCTGACCTTGTCCGAATAAAGGCGCAGGTAATCATAGAAGACTGAAGTGTCATTATTCAGGTCAAAAGCCAGCTTGGCATAGTTGAAGTAGGCATCTTCCCTGATTTTGGGGTCGTACATGAGGATAGAAGCACTCTTGAAGGATTCCAGGGCCGCAACCTTGTTCTTGAGCTGGAGGAAGGAAAGAGCCTCCTGGTAAGAGGTAACCTGTCCCAGCGAGTCGCTCCTGTCCTGAATGAGCCTGAAGTTTTCCACGGCCTTGGCATATTCGCCAGTTTCATAATAGAGCGAACCTGCGAAGAAATGGTCGGCCCGGGTATTGGCCGAAGCTTCCTCAGCGTTCATTGAATCATAGAGGGAACGGGCCTCATCTTTCCGGCCCAGAACCAGATAGGACTCGGATACTATGCGTGCCAGCCGTTGACGCTGGTCTTCTTTGCAACTTTGTTTTTGGATAAGAGGCATGCCCCTTCCTATCACCTCTTTGTAACGGTCCAGTTCGAAGAGACAGTTGACGGCATAGTACTCGGATATGTCTGCGAAGCGTTCGTCTTTGACCGATTCGGCAAAGAAAACTATGGCTTGCGTGAAATCTTTCCTGCCGTAGCATATGTAACCGGACATATACTGGGCCGGAGCCGAATAATCATTGAGCATGAGGTGGGAAAGGTTTGCGAAATTCTGAAGAGCACTTTCATCGTTGCCTTCCTTATAGAAACAATAACCTTTCTTGAAAAGATACTCGGCATGTTGCCTGGTTGGATATGCATTCATGGGCCTGTCTCTTATACACATCTGACGCTGCCGACGACTCCTTACGT
>CAMFRR010000176.1 GCA_945982095.1 uncultured Bacteroidales bacterium | reverse complement strand
GCCCTGAGGCCTCTGAGTCGCGGTATTCCTTGCTGACGCTCAGCTCAATGACAGTGGATTCGTCCTCCCCGTACCCGCATACTCTGCGCAGCATTTCTTCACTGCAGAGCACCACATGGCTGTCATCATCCAGATATAAGCCCTCATAGGTGGACACCACCCTCAATTTGCGCAGCTTCAAGCCTCCGTTGAAAAAGCAGGCGGTGAGTTTTGAGTCCTGCTCCAGAGACAGGCGTGATGCCAGTTCTTCCGGAACCATTATGTCCATCACATCCCCCTCCATAGGTACAGCCTTGAACATAACTCCCTGTATCCCATCCTCCAGCCTGAATATTCCGGGGATGTATATTGCCGGAACAGCCTTTTCCACCCCGGGTATATTCTGCAAGCCGGCGCATATTTCAGAAGTTTTCTGCACGGTGCCGTCAGGTTGCAGGGATTTTATAGCCACATCGCCTCCCATTTCAGAGAGTTTGGAATATATACCCTCCTTGAAACCCTCAGCCACTGCAACGGCAACTATCATCACCACGAAACTGAGAGCTATGCTCAAAGTGGCAACACGGCTGCCGAAATGCAATCTGCTGCTGACGAAACGAGGGGCACCCATAGGAAACTATTTCTTCTTGGAGGCCGCCATGCGGCGTTGAATAAGGTTTACATTCTGTTGAGCTACAGCATTTTCCGGCTCAAGTTTCAGGCTCTGTCTATAATACTTGAGGGCCTTCTTGTCATCTTTCTTGGCCTTAACGTAATAAGCGCCTATGAAGTTGATGAAACGGGTTTCGGCAGGACGGCTCTTGACCACACGGCTACTGACCTTGAACATGGCTTCAAGGGCTGCCGGGCTGCCTATATTGAAGAAAGTTATGCAATAATGTTCTATAGCGTCGAAGAAAACAGCCTCGGTCACCTCCACCGAAGGGCAGTCCCATTTGGCCTTGCGGGAAAAATTCAGGTCTACAAGCTTGAGTATGAAATCAGTGGAGGAATCAGGGATTTCCTTCTCATAACTCACAAGGGCATCTGCCTTGGTGAGCATTATGTCAAGACGGCCGTTGTCATGCTCCAGAGCCTTGTCCAGATAACTGATGGCCTTGTCAAAAGTAAGGGGATCATACAAAGGCTCGTTGAAATAATACAGGTTGCGGCCTGTGCTGTCCTTTGTGCTGAGCAGGGGTTCAAGGCCCAGATAATTGGGTTTGGAGCTGGTCACCACGCTGTCTCTCACAGCTTTGCTGAGCCAGAAATTGAACCTTGCCAACATATGGTTGATATCCACAGGGTCAGCACTTTCCCATTTGTCCAACAATGTTTCCACTCCTATGCCGTCATAGCCCACACGTGAAACGAGCATATTGTAACGGGAGAGATAGTCCTCTGTGGTCTGAGCCTGCAGAGTGATGGCCGTACAAAGCAAAAGGGTGATATTCAATAGTATGCGTCTCATATTATTCTACTCAAGTTTCGCAAGTTATAACTTATTATGATCCTGAGGGTTGTGCCGCTTGCGAAACTTCTTCCCACCGCACATTTACCTTTCCACGAGGACCTATCCCTAAATCCCTTCCCCCGGGGAAGGGACTTGCTTTCGACCTAAAGGTCTCTAAATATGGTAGTTTCGCTAAATGCGAAACTTAAGTTATTCTATATTCATCATTATTCTTCTTGCTGCGGGATGAAGATTGTTGGCCCTGTTTCCAAGGTTCTTCACGAAGCCCAGCTTATATCCTTCATAGCTCACGGTCAGATAGCCCTCCGGAGCCTCAGCTGAAAGCCTGATTGCATCCTTATGCAGGAAACGCAGGGCATCCTGCCTTGAAAGAGCGACATCAGGAAAATCATCATCCTGCAATATGGGGCAAAGGGCGAGATCAGCATAAGGAATACGGTTCTTGCCTTTGACAGTAAAAGCATGGACACCGGCATTCAAGACCTTGAGCCTTTTTCCGAGAAGAGGCATGTCAGAAGCCACGTGAAGAGGCAGGGCATATATCTCATCATTCTTGTCAAAAAACTGGAATTCAGGCACATATACATCCTCTGACTCAGTTTTATTCAGGCTGCTGCCCTTGACCAGAGCCGCCACATACTGGCCCTCTCCCCTCACTTCTCCCGGAACCATGAGCAAGCCGAATTCAGTGCGCCTCGGACCCTCGAAAGGGAAATCCAGATCTATAAGGAGCCCTCCCAGTTCATCGCGTATCCAACGTACGTTTTCATCATTCTCCGTTTCATTCAGAGTACAGGTGCTGTATATGAGCACTCCGCCCTCCTTGAGCGAATCCCACACATCGGCTATTATGCGCCTCTGACGGCGTGCGCAAAGGTTCACATTGTCCTCACTCCACATGTTCCGCGCATTTTCACTCTTGCGGAACATCCCCTCCCCCGAGCATGGAACATCGGCCACTACAATGTCGAAAAAAGAGCCAAGCCCCTTGAAATCCACGGGGTCGCTGTTTGTAACCACCACGTTAGGGTCTCCCCACCTTGCCACGTTGTCGCTGAGTGCAAGGGCTCTCTGGTGCACCAACTCATTGGCCACCAAAAGATAAGGCTCCCCGTAACGTCCAAGCGAAGCTGAAATGTCAGTGGTTTTGCCCCCTGGAGCCGCACAAAGGTCCAGGACCCTTGAATGGGCGCAGCCCTTCTCGAGCATATGTCTGAATACCCAACCCACCACCATGGCCGAAGGATCCTGTACATAATACAGCCCCGCATGGAAAAAAGGGTCAAGGGTGAAAGAGGGCCTTTGGACAAGATAATAGGCCTCCGGGCTCCATGGAACAGGCACATCAAAATCCATAACCCCCTCAAGCACAGATAGGTCTCTGCATTTGAAGGGATTAAGGCGTATGGCGGTAGGCAGTTCTTCCCCTGCCGTGCAGCCTGGTCTATTGCAGAATTCCGCCATTGGCTATAGCGCTGACAATCTGATCCAGACCCTCTTTAATCTTAGGAGCGAGCATGGTCCTCATCATGAAGTTCAGCTCGGCATCCACGCTGATGTAGAGTTTGGTCCTTGTTATCAGTGACTCTGGTTCCATATGGACAGAGAGAGTAAAATGGAAAGGCGCGTCCACATCCTGAAGGCTGATCTTCGACCAAGGAATCTTCTCGCTTATGCGGAAGGTGATGGTAAATCCTGCATATGTGGCGCTGATGGTGTCACCATCCACTTTTATATCTTTCCGTTTATCCTCGGGAAGGGCGGCAACCCTGTCTCTTATACACATCTGACGCTGCCGACGACTCCTTACGTGT
>CAMFRR010000175.1 GCA_945982095.1 uncultured Bacteroidales bacterium | reverse complement strand
GAAACTTTCGGCAGGCTTATGAGAGGCTTCAGGGCCAAGAGAACCATTATGAGCTGGCTTCGATGATGGCGGAAAAGGGTTTCAATGCATCTACCATAGAGGATGTCATGCGTTTGCTTCGCAGCGGCAAGCCTGTGGGAGGCAAACGTTTTTATGCCCCAGCTTATGTTCTGGTCGGCAGGGGAGATTCGCTGCAGTTTGAAGAGCGTGGGGAATTGTGCAGCAGGAGGGCAAAGGTCAGCCTTGTGGATTGGAAGCCCGGAATGAATCCCCGCACCGGTAAAGGCGTGAGCATAATTGATGCTGAAGCCCTGTGGAAGCTTTTCCCCACTTGGGATTTCGGCCCTGATTACTGCAATTTGCCTATAAGGAAGAAAAAAGATGGGGATTGGCTGAAACTTTCAGGTCTTAATGGACGTAAAAAAGTAAATGACCTGCTTGCGGCTGAAGGATATGACCTTAAGGCGAAGAGCGAGGCCCTGGTCTTAGGCTCAGATGACCCTCATGTATATGCAGTGCTTGGTGTAAGGCCGGATGCTGCACTTATGGTCAATGAACATACAACTAAAGCTTATATCATAGAAATCATATAATAACTCTGTAAACAATGTATAGGATAGTCAAAAAGCAAATGCTCACACCAAATATCTGTTCCATGGTGGTGCATGCTCCAATGCTGGCCGCTGCTGCCAAGCCTGGACAGTTCCTCATCGTGAGGACAGATGAGAAGGGTGAACGTATTCCTCTTACCATTGCGGATTATGATGCCGCAGAAGGCACAGTTACCATTGTTACCCAGGCAATAGGTGCATCCACCATGCATATTTGCGATATGACTGAGGGTGAGTGCTTTGCTGATGTCGTGGGCCCTCTGGGCAATCCTTCAGATTTCGTCAACTGGGATGCGGAGAGACTGGCTGCCTCACATTTCGTTTTCCTTGCAGGCGGCGTGGGTTCAGCTCCTGTATATCCTCAGGCAAAATGGCTCAAGGAGCATGGCGCCACAGTGAGTGTGATTCTTGGTTCGCGTACCAAGGATCTGATGATTTACGAGGAGGAATTGCGCAGCGTTTCCCATCACCTGCATGTATGTACGGATGACGGTACCTATGGCTTCAAAGGCAATATTCCTGCATTGCTGGAGAAATGTGTAAATGAGGGCGCCAAATATACTGAAAGTGTGGCTATAGGTCCTATGATTATGATGAAGTTCAGTGTACTCATGGCCCAGAAACTTGGATTGCCTGTTACTGTCAGTCTCAATACCCTGATGGTGGACGGTACAGGAATGTGCGGCGCATGTCGTGTAAGCGTGGGCGGAAAGACTCGTTTCGCTTGCGTGGACGGACCTGAGTTTGACGGCACTCAGGTGGATTTCGATGAGGCTATACGCCGTCAGAGACAGTATTTGACCCAGGAGCGCGATGCCAAGGCTGCATATGAGGAGCATGAAGAGGATTGCGCTTGTAAACAGAGAGGACTATAATTATGGCAGAGAGAATATCACGCACTGCGGCCCCTAATCAGGACCCGCAGCTCAGGGCCACCAACTTTGATGAGGTGTGCCTCGGCTATGATGAGGCAATGGCAATGAGGGAAGCTTCACGTTGCCTCAATTGCAAGAATCCGCGCTGTGTGGGCGCATGTCCGGTCAATATCAGCATACCTGAGTTCATATCAAAGGTTGCAGAGGGCGATTTTGCCGCAGCAGGCAAGGTCATAGCCCGTGATTCTTCACTTCCGGCAATTTGCGGCCGCGTATGCCCTCAGGAAAATCAATGTGAAGGCAGCTGTATCCTGGGCATCAAGTTCGAGCCTGTGGCCATAGGCCAGCTTGAGCGTTTCGTTGCAGACTGGAATGCAGAGCATAAGCAGGAGGGAGAAAAAGTCGAGACCGCTGCGCCAAACGGCAAGAAAGTGGCAGTGGTAGGTTCGGGTCCGGCAGGTCTTGCCTGTGCCAGCGACCTTGCAAAGCTGGGCTATAAGGTGACCATATTCGAGGCTCTTCACCGTGCAGGTGGTGTGCTCGTCTACGGCATTCCTGAGTTCCGTCTGCCTAAGGACCGCATTGTGGAAAAAGAAATTCAGGAGGTGAAAAACCTTGGAGTTGAGATAATTACTAATGTTGTTGTGGGACGTACCGTGACAGTGGACTCGCTGCTGGAGAGCGGTTATGATGCCGTATTCATAGGCAGCGGTGCTGGTCTACCACGTTTTATGGGCATTCCTGGAGAGAACCTGAACGGCGTATACTCTGCAAATGAGTTCCTTACCCGCAACAATCTGATGAAGGCTTACCGTAGCGATTATCTTACTCCAATCAATGCAGGCAAACGTGCAGTGATTGTAGGTGGAGGTAATGTGGCCATGGACGCAGCCCGCACAGCCTTGCGTCTGGGAGCAGACACTACCATAGTATATCGCCGTACCGAGAAGGAGCTTCCTGCACGTAAGGAGGAGGTTCATCACGCTATAGAGGAGGGCATACATTTTGCCATGCTGACCAATCCTGTGGAGATCCTGGGCGACGAAAACGGTGTTGTGACAGGAATACGATGCATCAAGATGGAGTTGGGCGAGCCTGATGAGAGCGGCCGTCGCAGCCCTATAGCAGTTCCTGGCTCTGAGTTCGACATAGCTGCAGACATTGTGGTAATGGCTTTGGGCACATCTCCAAATCCTCTCATTTCATCAACTACGGGAGGCTTGGACATTAACCGCCGCGGCTGCATTGTGTCAGACGATAGCGGAGCCACCTCACGTGAGGGCGTATTTGCAGGCGGTGATGCCGTGACCGGAGCTGCAACCGTGATTCTTGCTATGGGTGCAGGCCGCAAGGCTGCTGCCGCGATACATGAGTATTGCCAGAATAAGAAATAATCCCCGTGGACGTTCGCATTGACAAATATCTATGGGCAATAAGGGCCTACAAGACCAGGAATGAGGCGGCTGAAGCCTGCAGCGGAGGTAAGGTAAAACTTAACGACGCTGCAGTCAAACCGGCCAAGTGTGTCAAGCCCGGAGATATGATAAATGTACGCAAGGGAGCAGTACAATACAGCTATCGTGTTATTGAACCCACAGACAAGAGGGTAGGGGCTGCCCTTGTTCCTCAATTTGCCGAGAATCTTACGCCACAGAGCGAATTGGACAAACTAAGGGCACCTGTGGAGACCTTTTTCCTCAAACGAGACCGTGGTGCCGGACGTCCTACCAAAAAGGATCGCCGCACTATGGAAGCCATGTGGGATGCAATAGATTTTGACGGTCAAGAATAATTCATTTAAATCTAAAT
>CAMFRR010000174.1 GCA_945982095.1 uncultured Bacteroidales bacterium | reverse complement strand
CTCGGAGATGTGTATAAGAGACAGGTATGCTCGTGAGGCTTGAATACCAGGGACTTGAAAAGGTTTCCGAAATTGTGTATCATCATTTTGCACTGCCTGTCAGTCTTTATTACCCTTTCCCTATAGGCCAGCTGTGCCTGAAACATATCCTGGTTCAGCTTGGTCACTATCTTGTCCGAAAGGGCAAGTATGCGCAGCTTGAACATTTCTCCTTTCATGGGGACTATGTTTATGATGTCTCCGGGAAGACTGATGGAAAAGGAATCTTTGGTCAAGACATATTTCCCCATCCCTATATGGTAATTCAAGCAGCCCTCCATACAGAACAGGCACATTACACCTTTGAATTTGCAGGGATAGGATATGATGAGGTCGGTGTCAGCCTTGTGGCAGAAGTCCATTATGAAGAAATCCTCTCCGAAAGATGCGGATGGATAGGCCTTGAGAGCCTGCTTGAGTTCTGCTACTGAGAATTCCCTCATGAGAAAAATATTATATTTATTATGCCACGAAGATATAAAAATAATAACATATCAGCAAAAACATATAATAAATATGATTGACTGATATGTTATTAGCTTGTAACTTTGCCCCTGAAAATGTTCAAGGTTCAATCTATCTCATAATGGCCTTACTAGGGGTCATTATTGTAGGTCTACTCTTTCGAGTAGACCTTTTTAAGTATTCTGGCCAGCTGGTCAGTGCAAGAAGTGGGTCTTTTGCCGCACTCTATGCCTGAAAGTTTCTCTATAGCATAATCAACAGTCTGTCCCACAAGCAATGCTCTGATTGCCTTCAGGTTGCCGTTGCAGCCTCCAACATAGTCCACGCTTTTGATGGTCTTGCTTTCTTCCTCAATCAAAATGGTGACCTTCTTGGGGCATACCAGCCTTGAAGGAGTGGCCTCAATGGTGCGTATTCCATCTGCAACCTGATTGAAGTCTATTGTGAAGCTGTCAGGAGACGGCCTTTCTGGTTCTTGTGGAGCAAAGGCGAAAAATGCTCCAAGTGCAAGGATGATAAGTGTTTTCATTTCTGTTCAGAGAATAAACTTATAATGTTAAGTATTACTTTGCTTGCCTTTTCCATGCTTTCTACAGGTACAAATTCCAATTTGCCGTGGAAATTGTGGCCGCCGGCAAAAATGTTTGGACAAGGCAGTCCCATATAGCTGAGGTTGGCTCCATCAGTACCTCCTCGTATAGGCTGCACCTTAGGGCTGATGTCCTCCATCTCCATGGCCTTTTTGGCGATTTCCACTATATGCATATGTGGCTCCACCTCTTTGCGCATATTGAAATACTGATGTTTGATTTCCAGATTCACGCGTCCCTCTCCATATTTGCGGTTCAGGAATTCACAGCAATCTGCAAGCAACTT
Organism: uncultured Bacteroidales bacterium; assembly: GCA_945982095.1. Classification (GTDB taxonomy): domain Bacteria; phylum Bacteroidota; class Bacteroidia; order Bacteroidales; family UBA932; genus Cryptobacteroides. Next base: position 1,921 of record CAMFRR010000174.1, on the reverse strand, counting down.
CTTCTGAGCTTCATGCTTTTCAATGTCATGCTCACGTATGATATAGCTGAGCGTAGTCTGCTCCACGCTGCCTTCAATGCCTATGAGGTGGAAGAATCCCTCATATCCGGATGTGTATTCAGGCTTCTGCTCCTGTGGGAGAAGGGAATTCAGCTCCATGGCTATCCTCATGGAATTCACCATCTTACCCTTTGCATATCCAGGGTGTATGTTCCTGCCCTGAATCTTTATGACGGCCGCAGCAGCATTGAAGTTTTCGAACTCCAGCTCTCCTATCGCACCACCATCCATGGTATAGGCGTACTGTGCTCCGAATTTCTTTACGTCGAATTTCACCACACCACGGCCTATTTCCTCATCAGGGGTGAATCCTATGCATATGTCTCCATGCTTGAATTCCGGATGCTCCATTATATACTCGGCGGCGCACATTATTTCGGCTACACCGGCCTTGTCGTCAGCGCCCAGAAGGGTGGTGCCGTCTGTGGTAATGAGGGTCTGGCCCTTGTAATCCAGCATTTCGGGAAAATCCGCTGGCTTGAGATAGGCCCCGCTGCCCTTGAGCAGAATGTCGCTGCCGTCGTAATCCGGAATAATCTGCGGCTTGATGTCAGCTCCGCTTGCGTCAGGAGAAGTATCGACATGTGCTATGAATCCTACAGCCGGTATGCCCTCGACGTTTGCGGGGATTTTCGCCATTACATAGCCATATTCATCCAGATTGGCCTCAATGCCCATTGCCCTGAGCTCGTCGCGCAGCATCTCCAGCAGTTTCAGCTGTTTTGCAGAAGAAGGCTGTGATTCGCTTTCGTCGCAGCTCATGGTGTCTACGCCCACATAGCGCAGAAACTTATCAATTATCTTTTCCATATATTATTGTTTCTTTTTAAGTACGGTAAGCACAAACCAAAGTATCAGGGCGATGTACATTATCACTGCGAGAGGTCCTGTCCACCATCCCTGGGTAAGCCACAGGTCCACGCCGGCAAACTTCAATATTGCCGATACAACGCCCATAAGCGCACCTCCAGCGATGAAACCTGATGCAATCAGCGTGCCTTTTTCCTCGCGCTGCTTGTTTACTTTCTCATCTTTACTGCGTGTTGTCACGAACCAGTTCATTGCTCCGCCCACCAGTAGAGGGAGGTTGAGGTCGAGAGGGATGAACATTCCTAGTGCGAATGCAAGTGCTGGGACCTTGAACCAGGTGAGCACGAGGGCCAGAGCTGCTCCTATTCCATAGAGAAGCCAAGGAGCGCTGCCGCCGTTCATCATAGGATCGATTACCGCTGCCATTGCGTTGGCCTGTGGGGCAACCAGGGCGTTCTCTCCTGTGAATCCATAGGTTTTGTTCAGAACTATCATCACTCCGCCTACTGTAGCCGCTGCTACCAGGGTTCCCAAGAACTTCCAGCTTTCTTGCTTTACAGGGGTAGTGCCTATGCTGTAGCCTATCTTCAGATCGGTTATGAAACCTCCTGCCATGCTCAGGGCTGTGCACACCACGCCGCCAATAATAAGGGCAGCAGTCATTCCGCTCACGCCCTTCAGGCCGCAGGCCACCATTACCAGAGACGCAAGAATGAGTGTCATCAGGGTCATGCCGCTAACAGGGTTTGAGCCCACGATGGCTATTGCGTTGGCTGCTACTGTGGTAAAGAGGAATGCGATGACTCCGACCACAAGCACGCCTATTACAGCATGCCAGATGTTGTCCACAACTCCGAATGCGAAGAACAGGAACACTGCCAGCAAGCTGATAGCGATACCTATTACGATAACTTTCATGGAAAGGTCTTTGTCTGTGCGCTCTACATCAGCTGCGGTGCTGCCTTTCTTGAATTCGTTCACCGCAAGTCCGACTGCGCTCCTGATACTGTCTCTTATACACATCTGACGCTGCCGACGACTCCTTACGTGT
>CAMFRR010000173.1 GCA_945982095.1 uncultured Bacteroidales bacterium | reverse complement strand
GGTCGAGATGACAGAAGGGGCGCGGTCGAGATGACAACGAAGAAAGCCCTGTCGAGATGACAGGGCTTTCATTCGAGCGGAGCGTTCCCGTTGTCGTCCTGGTCTAGAGACCAAGGAAGGCTTTGATGGAGGAGATGTCGTCTTTAGGGAATGACTGTTGCTCTCCGGTAATCAGATTCTTCATATGAATCTTGCCTGCAGCCATCTCATCGCTGCCACATATTGAAAGGAAAGGAATGTGCTTGCGGCTTGCATAATCAAACTGCTTCTTTAATTTTGCCGAGTCAGGATACAACTCACAGGCAATGCCTTCCTTATGCAAAGCAGAAGCAAGAGTGAGAGCATAGCGCACCTCTTCCCTACCCATATTTGCAAACAGCAAAGTCGAGGATGCCGCCAGATTCTCAGGATAAAGCTCAAGACCTTCCAACACATCATAAATGCGGTCTGCACCGAATGATATGCCCACACCGCTCATCCCAGGCAGGCCGAATATCCCGGTAAGGTTGTCATAACGTCCACCGCCACAAATGCTGCCGATGGCAAAATCCAAGGCCTTGACCTCAAAAATGGCTCCTGTATAATAATTCAGACCACGGGCAAGAGAAAGGTCAAGCTCCACTTCGCATTTTATTCCAGCTACTGAAATGAGTTCAAAAAGTTCCTCAAGCTCAGCCACACCCTTGAGTCCAACCTCACATCCGCCGAACATAGCCTTCATCGTCTCCAACTTATGGGCAGTATCACCCTCAAGGCAGAGAACAGGACGGAGCATGGCCACTGCCTCAGGGCTGAGTCCGCGTTCCAGCAATTCAGCTTCAACAGCTTCAAGGCCAATCTTTTCAATCTTGTCTATGGCAACAGTTATGTCAATCATCTTGTCCGGATAACCGCAGATTTCAGACAGGCCCTGGAGCAATTTTCTGTTGTTGACCTTAAGGCACACGCGTATACCGAAAGAATCGAACACCTCGCTTACCATCTGCACCATTTCCAACTCACCCAAAAGGCTGTTAGAACCTATGCTGTCCGCATCACACTGATAGAACTCGCGATAACGGCCCTTCTGAGGACGGTCTGCACGCCACACAGGCTGAATCTGATAACGCTTGAAAGGGAAAACCAGCTCATTCTGGTGCTGCACCACGAAACGGGCAAAAGGCACAGTCAGGTCATAACGCAAGCCCTTCTCACATATCTTGGCAGACAAAGCCTTGCTGTCCAGTGTTTTATCCACATTGGCAAAAGCATCTCCGCTGTTCAATATCCTGAAGAGCAGTTTATCTCCTTCCTCTCCATATTTGCCCATGAGAGTAGAAAGATTTTCCTGAGCCGGAGTCTCAATCTGTGCGTAACCGTATTTGCGGAATACAGACTTTATGGTATCGAATATATAGTTCCTGCGGGCCATCTGCTCAGGACCGAAGTCTCTGGTGCCCTTAGGTATGGATGGTTTCATTGCTTATTGTTTATTGTATTTGGCAGCGAAGGAAGCACTCTGTTCAGAGATAAGTTCCTCATCATCGAAATAGTTGATTTTCATAGCCTTGCGCACCTCTTCAAGGGTCTGCGCGGCTTTAGCCCTGGCCTTTGCGGTACCTTCCTGGAGCATTTTGTACACTGCAGGAATATCCTGCTCATATTTGGCGCGGCGTTCACGTATTGGTGCAAGAGTGTCCTCAAGGACAGCATAAAGGAACTGTTTAATCATCATGTCTCCAAGGCCGCCTTTGCGATACTGCTCCTTAACCTGATCCAGGTCATGGAACTCGAAGCTCACCTTCTTGCCCACAAACCTGTCTCCATATTTTTCGAAGTGCTCAGGTTTGCAGAAGGCATCAAGGTAGGTAAACACGCAGTTGCCCTCGACCTTGCCCGGATCGCTTACCTGCAGATGACCGGGATCCGTGAACATGCCCTTGACCTTTGCCCATACTTCCTCAGATGAATCGCTGAGGTATATGCAGTTGCCCAAAGACTTGGACATCTTGGCCTTGCCGTCAGTGCCAGGAAGCCTCATGCAGGCGCTGTTGTCAGGCAGCATTATCTCCGGCTCAACCAAGACTTCTCCGTATATGGAGTTGAATTTGCGCACTATTTCTCTGGCCTGTTCTATCATAGGCTCCTGATCCTCGCCTGCCGGCACTGTAGTGGCCTTGAAAGCAGTGATATCTGCAGCCTGTGATATAGGATAAGTGAAAAATCCTACAGGTATACTTTCATTGAAGCCGCGCATCTTGACCTCGGTCTTTACCGTAGGATTGCGCTGCAGTCGTGATACGGTGACAAGATCCATAAAGTAGAAACTCAACTCGCAAAGCTCAGGAATCTGGCTCTGTATGAATATGGTGGTCTTGTCGGGATCCAGTCCGGCAGAAAGGTAGTCGAGAGCCACCTCTATGACATTCTGACGAACTTTCTCAGGATTGTCTATATTGTCGGTAAGTGCTTGTGCATCAGCAATAAACACATAAATCTCATCAAAATTTCCGCTGTTTTGCAGTTCCACCCTGCGTCTAAGTGAACCCACGTAGTGACCTATATGCAGCCTGCCTGTAGGCCTGTCACCTGTAAGGATAATCTTACCCATATTACTACATTTTTATATTTAAACCGAATTACAAAGATAACAGATATTTTTATTATTTTTGCATACTTTAATTTGATTTATAACTTACAGATAAGTTTTTATGGCTAAACTATTATTCAACCAGACAGAAGGATACAAATGGAATTATTGCTCAGTCGGTGGGGTCGTAAGGGTTAACCTCAGCAAAGGTGAGGATATTGCCCACCTGGATGAACTGGACCAGAAGAAGTGGACAGTTCTGAGCTGCCCGGTGAAGGGTCTGCAGATGGATGCCCAGACCCTCGCGATGATTGACTCAGACAAAGACGGAAAAATTCGTGTCGCTGAAGTCGTGGCCGCTGCAAAATGGCTTACTGGAGTCATCAAGGATAAAGACAGCATACTCAAAGGTTCTGATGTGCTGGAGCTCAACAACATCAATACTGACAACGAGGAAGGCAAAATGCTGTATAAGGCAGCCAAACTGGTACTCGAATGCCTCGGCTCGGACAAGAGCAGCATAAGCATAGCAGATGCGGCCGACAGCATAAACATTTTCAACAAGAGCCTCTTCAATGGAGACGGAGTCATTGTTGAAGGCTGCGCTCAGAGTGATGAACTGAAGAAGGTGATTTCTTCCATCATAGCCTGCGAAGGTCCTGTTGCAGACCTGAGCGGAGCCAACGGCGTAAATGCTGCGAATCTTGAGGCCTTCCTTAACTCGTGTGAGGCCTATATC
>CAMFRR010000172.1 GCA_945982095.1 uncultured Bacteroidales bacterium | reverse complement strand
GGCCATGGCTCTGCCACAGGGCTATATGTCTGCCTCTCAGTCCTTTGCTTATCTTGGGCCCGCGATCCGCCAAAATAGATGCCTTAGGGTCTTTTATGCGATATCTGCTTGAAAGGGGCTTGCCGTCGTTGCCGACCTGACGGTGCTTGTTCCTGTTCATCTGATATTTTGTCTGCTTCAGGATTACGCTGTCCTCCTGCATCACTGCTTGGGCCATTGCCTCATTCTTGCCCCAGACCGAGAGTACAGTCAAAAAGACTGCCGCAATAATTGTCTTTCTCATTTTCTTCCCTTCAATGCAATATGGATTACAATACCTGCATGTCATACAGTTTCTTGTAGTAGCCGCCCAGCTCCAGCAACTCGTCGTGCGAACCTCGTTCCACTATACGGCCCTCGTGCAGAACCAGTATCTCGTCTGCATTCTTGATGGTTGAAAGGCGGTGTGCGATGGCTATTGTGGTGCGTGTGGAAGTGAGGCGGTCGAGGGCCTCCTGTACCAGCCTCTCGCTTTCAGTGTCCAGGGCTGAGGTGGCCTCGTCGAGTATGAGTATCTGAGGATCCTTGAGTATGGCCCTTGCTATGCTGATGCGCTGGCGTTGGCCGCCGGAGAGCTTTCCGCCGCGGTCGCCGATGTTGGTGTTGTAGCCCTCTGGCATCTGTATTATGAAGTCATGGGCATTGGCTATGCGTGCTGCTGCCTCCACCTGCTCCTGAGTGGCGCCTTCCACACCGAAAGCTATGTTGTTGAATACGGTGTCGTTAAAAAGTATGGCCTCCTGATTTACATTGCCTATCAGGGAGCGCAGACTATGTATGCGCAGCTCCCTTATGTCCTGTCCGTCTATGGTAATCGAGCCTTTGCATACGTCGTGGAAGCGAGGTACCAGATCCACCAACGTGGACTTGCCTGAACCGGACTGGCCCACCAGAGCCACTGTCTTGCCCTTAGGAATGCTGAAGTCTATATCATGCAGGATTTCACGTGAGCTGTCGTAGCTGAAACATACTTTGTTGAAGCGTATCTCATCTTTGAATGAATCTGCTTCCTTCGCTCCTTCAATCTCCTTGATGGGGTTTTCGGCTGTCAATATCTTATCTATGCGTTCTATTGAGGCCAGTCCCCTTGGCACCATATATCCTGCGCGGGTGAGTTCCTTGAGAGGCTGCAGGACGCTATAGAGTATTACCATATAAAATATGAAGGTGGGGGCGTCGAATGAACTGTGTCCTCCAAGTATGAGAGTACCTCCGAACCACAGTACCACCATAACCATTATAGTGCCCAGACCCTCACTGACGGGGTGTGCGGCGCTTTGGCGTATGGCCACCTTGTTGGTCGCGCGGCGGTATTCCTCGGCAGTGCCGGCAAAGCGGCTCTTCATCTTCTTCTCGGCGATGAAGGCCTTGATTATGCGCAGGCCTCCCAGAGTCTCGTCCAGCTGGCTGACCGTGTCGCTCCATTTGTTCTGGGCATCAAGTGAGTCTTTCTTGAGGCTCTTTCCCAAAGCGCTTATGGCCCAAGCCATTATGGGCACAACCAAGATGGTGAAAAGGGTGAGTTCCCAACTTATGAATATGAGCATCCCGAAGTATACCACTATAAGTATAGGGTTCTTTATCAGCATATCCAGCACACTGGTGATGGAATTTTCCACCTCTCCCACGTCTCCGCTCATCCTGGCTATGATGTCACCTTTGCGCTCCGATGAAAAAAAACCAAGGGGCAGCCCAAGGATTTTGTTGTACATATTCACCCTTATATCCCGCACTATGCCTGTGCGCAGGGGCACCATGATGGCTGAGGATCCGAAATAGAAGGAGCATTTGATGGCTGCGGTGATTCCCAGGAATATGCCCAGCCACAGCAGAGTCATCGAAGCCCCGTGTGCCTCAATCATTTGGGTGACGTAGTAATAGAGGTTGTTGATGAATTTCTCCTTTATGTCCATGTCGGGAGCGTCCCAGGCTACCATGTGGTAGGTGGTGTTGTCCATCTTGAAGAGAATGTTCAGTATTGGGATTATGAGGGAGAAGGAGAAAACGTTGAATACGGCGGACATCAGGTTCATAAATACCGAACCGCCAAGATATCTTTTATATGGGGCAACATAGCTGCCCATTACTTTCCAAAATTGTTTCATATCTGCAAATATAGATAATTTTGTTATATTTGTCGTGAGGAATATAAATTTAAGTTTCGCATGTATGTAGCGAAACTCGTGTATATGATTGTATTTTTATGTTTTATAAAATTAGTAAAGCACTTCTCAAGGGCCTGCTGAATATATTGGGGGCGGCACCCTTGCGCGTGCACCACTTCAACGCACGCTGGCTGGGCTGGATTCTGGAGCATGTGGTGAAATACAGGGTGAATGTAGTGGACGACAACCTCAGGCATGCTTTCCCTGATGTCGACGAGGCCGGCAGAAATAAGATACGCCACGACTTTTATCGCCATTTCGCCAATATTTTCCTCGAGGCATTATGGATGGGAGCATCGTCTGCGGAAAGGGTGCATCGCAGCCATGTTGCCGAGATTAAGAACCCCGAACTTCTGAACAGTATGTATGCCCAAAGCCCAAGTGTGATGATAATGACTTCACATGCAGGCAATTGGGAACTGATAGGCTCTTTTTATCTCTTTTATTATGGCTTCCAGCCTAATTATGATGACATGGATGCCTGCGTGGTATACCGCAGGCTGCACAGCAAGGTTATGGATGACATAATGAGAGATGTGCGTACAAGTTGCGTCAGCAATCCGGCAGCCTTCGAGGGCTACCAGGAATCTACCCGAGTCGTAAGACACATTTTCAAGAATAAGGACAGAAAGAAAGTATACTTCTTCATAACCGACCAGCGTCCTTATTTCAGTGCGAAGGAGTTCATGACTGTGGATTTCATGGGCAGGAGGTGTAACACCATGTCGGCTTCGGCCGAACTTGCCAGCAAGTTTTCTATGGCTGTCATATATCAGAGGATGCTGGAACGCGAGGGAGGATATGACATAGAGCACGTGCTCATATGCGAGGATGCTTCCAAAATGGAGCCTGAGGCCATAATCAGGCGTTTCTATCAGCTCTTGGAGGAAGATTTGAGGCGGCAGCCGCATAATTATCTTTGGACACACAAACGTTGGAGATGAGTATGAAGAAGATAGCAGCATTGACCATGGTCCGTAACGATGACTTTTACCTGCGCAAGTGGGTGGAGTACTATGGACGTGAATTGGGGAAGGAAAACCTCTATGTGTATTTTGACGGCTTGGACCAGAATATTCCCCCTTTCTGCGAGGGTGTCAATGCCTTTCTG
>CAMFRR010000171.1 GCA_945982095.1 uncultured Bacteroidales bacterium | reverse complement strand
CTACACGTAAGGAGTCGTCGGCAGCGTCAGATGTGTATAAGAGACAGCGTGTGCGTGAACCTCTATCCTTTCAAACAGACCATTGCAAAACCTGGAGTTTCATTTGAGGAAGCAATTGAGAACATTGACATAGGAGGCCCAAGCATGGTGCGCAGCGCCGCTAAGAACTGGAAAGACGTGAACATAGTTTGTGATCCTGCCGACTATGACACTGTGCTCGAAGAGCTGCGTTCAAACGGATGGACCAGCGACGAGACCCGCCTCAAGCTGAGCGCTAAGGCGTACACGCACACTGCCGAATATGACATGATGATTGCAGGCTACATGCGCGAAAAAGCCGGACTTCCTGAGAAACTCTTCCTGGAGTATGAGATTAAGCAAAGCCTGCGTTACGGCGAGAACCCTCATCAGCAGGCAAAATTCTTCGCCAGCTCAGAGGCCTGCCCATTCTCGCTTGCCTTTGCAAGGCAGCTTAACGGTAAAGAGTTGTCATACAACAATATACAGGATGCAAATGCAGCCCTGTCCATAGTTCGTGAGTTCCCTGACCGTCCTTTCTGCGTGGCCCTCAAGCATATGAATCCTTGTGGAGCAGCTATTGGAGCCGACGTAGTGGAGGCGTGGAACAAGACCTATGAAGCAGACAAGGTGAGCATATTTGGAGGAATAGTTGCCACAAACTGCGAAGTCACTAAAGAAGTGGCAGAACTTATGAAGCCTATATTCCTTGAAATCATCATGGCTCCGAAGTTCTCGGAAGGAGCTCTGGAAGTGCTCTGCACCAAGAAGAACCTTCGTCTGCTGGAGGTGGACATGAGCGCCGACACAACTACACGCAAACAATATGTAAGCGTAAACGGAGGCATGCTGGTTCAGGACCAGGACATCAGCACAGTACAACTTACTGAGGACATGTGCGTAAGCGCAGCCAAGCCTGATGCCGTAATGATGGAAGACATGCAGTTTGCATGGCGCATAGTAAAGCACGTAAAGAGCAACGCCATAGTGGTTGTGAAGAACGGACGCACCTACGGAGTAGGCGCAGGACAGATGAATCGTGTAGGTTCGGCAGCCATCGCCCTTGAGCAGGCTAAGGAAGCGCTTGCAGCCGAGGGTAAGGACATCTGCCAAGAGGGTCTGGTTATGGGTTCTGACGGTTTCTTCCCGTTCGGAGACAGCGTGAGGACTGCAGCACAATTCGGCATCAAAGCCATAGTTCAGCCTGGTGGCAGTGTGCGTGACAATGAGAGCATTGAAGAGGCAGACGCCAACGGCATTGTGATGCTGATGACAGGCATGAGACATTTCAAACATTAGTATATCCCCTTGTATATGAAGAAAGTACTGGTTGTAGGCGGAGGCGGACGTGAGCATGCCATTGTGGATGCTCTGAGCCGCAGCCCTCAGGTTGAAAAGATATATTGTGCTCCGGGCAATGCCGGCATAGCTTCCCAGGCCGAATGTGTGCCAATCAAAGATACTGACGTACAGAGTCTTATGGACTTTGCCCGCAACAACGGCATTGACCTTACTGTAGTAGGCCCCGAAGCAGCTCTTGCTGTAGGAATCGTGGATGCCTTCAGAGCTGCAGGCCTCGCAATATTCGGCCATAGCCGCAAGGCCAGCTACATAGAGAGCAGCAAGGAGTTCGCCAAGGAACTTATGGAGAAATATGGAGTGCCTACTGCAGCTTACCGCAGCTTCACTTCATATGCCGAGGCGCTTGAATATGTGAGCAGCCGCCCTTTCCCTGCCGTTCTGAAATATGACGGACTTGCAGCCGGAAAGGGAGTCGTTATAGCCGAAACTCTCGAAGAGGCTGATGCCGCCCTAAAGGATATGCTTCTGGATGAGGCATTCGGCACATCAGGCAAGGTGGTTGTGGAAGATTTTCTAAGCGGCCCCGAATTCTCCTTCATGTGTTTTGTAGACGGATCAAGGGTATATCCTATGCCTCTGTCACAAGACCACAAGAGGGCTTTCGACAACGACAAAGGTCCGAACACAGGCGGCATGGGTGCATACACAGGCCTGACATTCATCACTGAAGAAGACCATCAGTTTGCCCTGGAAGCAGTGCTGCAAAAGACAGCTGACGCCATGGTAGCAGAGGGCTGTCCACTCAGCGGAGTGCTCTACGGTGGCCTTATGAAAACTTCTGAAGGCGTGAAGGTCATTGAGTTCAACGCCCGTTTCGGAGACCCAGAGACCGAAGTTGTGCTTCCCCTCATGGATTCGGACATATATGACGTATTCGAGGCGGTTGCCACAGGAAGGGAGTTGTCGTCCCCAATAGTATGGAGCGAAGACCGCACAATGGGAGTGGTTATGGCCTCAAAGGGCTATCCTGGCTCATACTCAAAGGGTTACAACATAGAGCTCAATGTAGGGGAAGACAGATGCCACAGGATATTCCATATGGGTACTGCCCGCTCGGAAGACGGATCATACCGCACGGCAGGAGGCCGTGTGCTCATGTGCGTGGCACGTGCTCATGACCTTGCATCATGCAAGGAGGAAGCCTACGCAATGGTGAAAGCCATCAAATGTGAGAATTTGTTTTATCGTAATGACATCGCCCATTGGGCATTTGAATAAACTATGGTCAAGATAGGAACTCCCCTGACTAAAGTTGCCAAAAAGGCCATGCTCTGCGGCGCTGGCGAACTTGGCAAGGAAGTGGCGCTGGAGCTTCAGCGCTATGGCGTAGAAGTGATTGCCTGCGACAGGTATGAAAATGCACCTGCAATGCAGGTGGCCCACCGCAGCCATGTTTTCTCCATGCTGGATGGTGCAAAACTGCGTGAAGTGGTGATGCAGGAGCAGCCGGACATCATAATCCCTGAGGTAGAGGCAATTGCGACTGATGTTTTTGTGGAGCTTGAGAAAGAAGGATTCACTGTGGTCCCTACAGCAAAGGCTACCCTTCTCACCATGAACCGTGAAGGAATCAGAAGGCTGGCAGCCGAGACCCTTGGACTCAAAACCTCTGCCTATCGCTTTGCAGATGGGGTTGAGGAATTCAGGCAGGCAGTGGCTGAAGTAGGCATGCCTTGCGTAGTCAAGCCTGTGATGAGTTCTTCAGGACACGGACAGAGCGTGATACGTACCGAGGCTGACATAGATAAGGCCTGGGAAATCTCACAGGAAGGAGGTCGTGCCGGCGCAGGCCGTGTCATAGTAGAGAGTTTCGTTGACTTTGATTATGAAATAACCTTGCTGACCGTGCGTCACTGTGGTGGCACCACCTGTCTGAAGCCTGTAGGACATCATCAGGTGGACGGAGACTACCGCGAGAGCTGGCAGCCTCAGCCTATGTCAGATCTGGCCC
>CAMFRR010000170.1 GCA_945982095.1 uncultured Bacteroidales bacterium | reverse complement strand
ATCATCACCAACATCACGGCTTTCGGTGCATTCGTGAATATTGGAGTACATGAAAACGGCCTTATACATATCTCGAAAATGGGTGTGAAAGGTCTGAGCGACGCTTCAAAGATTGTGCACATAGGACAGCAGGTTAAGGTGAGGGTACTGGATGTGGATATGGAAAGATTGCGCATCAGTCTGGCTTTGATTCAGGAATAATTCTAAATAAATTTCCTGAGCTTTGGCCTGTTTTTCGCAAATAATGCGTAAATTGCAGAGAATATATGTTGAAGTTAACCAAAATACTCGCTGCTGCGCTTATGCTTTCCCTGTCTTTCTCTGAGATTGGGATGCATGCACAGGGCGCCGAGCCTTCCAAGGCCGAGAAGAAACAGTACGCTAAACTTAAGGCCAAGCCTTCAATCAAGGCTTGTGAAAAGTACTTGCAGACCTACGCTTCTTCAAGCCTGTACCCTAAGGTGCTCAGGATGAAGGATTCCCTTGTGTTCCATACACGCCATAATGTGTCTGATGCCGTTTCGGTGGCCGCATTCATTGAATCCAACCCTAAATCTCCTTATCTTCCTGTAGCCGACAGCATATTGGACAGGCTGAACATTTCGGAAACCTCTTACGAGAGGGCATGCGAGCTGGCTGATTCCCTTTTGTCTCTCAAACCGGGTCCCCATGTCCTCATATTCCCATACCGCAACAGGAATGTTGACCGTATTTGCGTCATGGAACTGCAGGCAGAAGATGTGGACTTTTCCAATATACGTGCAACTGAACTTGCCGAATCGTCCGGAAAATGGGAAATAGTCTCACGCGAACTCCAGGCAAAATACCAGATGGATGTGAAACTCAATTCAAGCGAATTGGCTTCCGATCCTCAGATAGTCAAGCTTGACGGTTCAAGATATCTGACCTTTGCATATCTAAATTCCAACTATCCTTTGGCATCAATGGAGATGGTTTATAATCTCTATAGTTTGGATAACGGGACCTTGACAACCAACGCCATATTCTACGGAATCAACCCTTTTGCAAAAAAGGGCAAGAATATGGAACTGCGCATAGAAGGACGCAGCCCTGAATCCATGGCTCAAGGCGGATTGAGCAGACAGCAGGCATATCTGCTCGAAGCCATATCCAATGACGCAAGGCTTGTGAACATTTCAGAAGCCGATGCCCTCAGCGATGATGCCATTGAGAGCTGGTACCGCAGGAATCCCGCTGCCATGGGTGCAGCATCCTCACTCACATTCATAATTCTGCCAGAGAATTCTTCCCTGGTGGAAGAGTACCGCCGTTCGCGTAAGGTCAACTCCAAGCTGTATTCGGCTGCCGTAATGGATTTCAGGGCCAATACCGTGATAGTTTCCTTCAATCGCAAGGCAAAGAATTATTGTCTCGTATGGGCTGAGCCGGAGTGCCTGGATCCAAATAAGGATCGCTACCTCTCTGACATATACTTCGAGAATAACGGAAGTACGCTCGACCTTTTCTATTATAAAGGTAAGAAGACTTTCAAATATTATATCAACCTGTCTTCCAAGACATTAAGAAAATAGTTTATGGATAGGAAGCTGGTTGTCATACCTACATACAACGAGAAGGAGAACATTACTGCCATATGCAGGGCAGTGCTTTCCCTTCCTGAAATCTATGAAATTCTGGTCATAGATGACGCGTCGCCTGACGGCACCGCCGACCTGGTCAGGGCTATGCAGACTGAGTATGAAGACAGGCTGCACCTGTTATGCCGTCCAGGAAAACAAGGCTTGGGTACGGCATATCTCAGCGCATTCAGATGGGCCTTGGAGCGGGGGTATGATTATGTTTTCGAAATGGATGCCGACTTCAGCCATGACCCGGCCGACCTTGTACGTCTGTACACCAAGTGTGCGGAAGAGGGTGCCGATTATGCTGTGGGCAGCCGCTACTGTAAGGGAGTGAATGTGGTCAACTGGCCCATGAAGCGAGTCCTTATGAGCTGGGGAGCTTCTAAATATGTACGCTTTGTGCTTGGAATCCCTGTGCACGACTGTACTGCAGGCTTCGTTTGTTATAAAGCGTCCGTATTGAGAGGAATGGATTTGGATGCCATACAAATGAAAGGTTATGGATTCCAGATAGAGATGAAATACACTGCCTGGAAACTTGGCTTCGTACCTGCCGAGGTGTCAGTCATATTCCGCGACCGTACCCAAGGCAAGTCAAAGATGAGCAGTTCAATCTTCGGTGAGGCATTTTGGGGCGTTCTCAAATTGAGACTGCGCAAAATTAAGTAGGCAAAGAACAAATAAACGCTATGAAAAGAAGGAATTTGATTCTTGCGGCAATTGCCATGATGGCATCCTGCAACAGTGTGGAACCAGTCGTTGAACCTGCCATTGACAGGTTTGTCTCAAATATTGAACCAGTGGACACCAAAACAGCATTGTACACCAGAAATCAAATCTGCTGGAGCGAAGGTGACCAGATAGCCATTTTCCGTTGCACCACAGTTGCTGACCGCTTTGCCTTGGAGTCTTCTGCGGCAGGTCAGCCTTCAGGTTCCTTCGTGCTTGTGGAAGCTTCCAAGTCGGAAGCTGCCGAGACTTTGCAGGCAAACGTTGCAGTATATCCTTATTCCGAGGACTACAAGTGTTCATACCATGCTTATTCAGGCTCATTCAGAATATCAAATGTAATTTTCCCCGCCACACAGGAATATAGAATGATGAGTTTTGCTCCTAATTCTCTGGTGATGGCAGCCGTTTCTGACCGCGATGATTATAATCTCAATTTCAGAAATGTGGGAGGTGTTCTTTTGCTAAAGGTAAAAGGCAATGAAAAATTGATGAGCATATCTGTCAAAGGTAATTCCTGTGAGAGTATAGCCGGTCCGGCCGAGATTGCCATCAATCCTACAGACCTGGCAGTTTCTGTTACTATGAAAGACAGCAAGTCCAGAACGGTGACTCTGGATTGTGGCGAAGGCGTGCAGTTGCGTAGCCAAAACAGCGAGATGTTCTATATAGCCTTGCCTCCTGTGGAATTTACCAATGGCTTTACAGTTACTCTGGAAGGTGAGAGCGGGCTGAAGAGGAACTTCAGCGCCATAGTTCCGAACAATCTGGGTCGTTCCAAGATACTCAGAATGCCTGAAATCGTTTTCGGAGAAATTGCTGACCAGTCAGAGACAGTGGACCTTTCTGCCAAAGGAACGGCCAATTGCTATATAGTGTCCTCAGCTGGTTCTTATAGCTTTTTGGCAGCCAAGGGCAATACTTCCAGAACACTTGAAAATATAGAGTCCTGCGAAGTCCTGTGGGAATCCTTCGGTACCTGTCTCTTATACACATCTGACGCTGCCGACGACTCCT
>CAMFRR010000169.1 GCA_945982095.1 uncultured Bacteroidales bacterium | reverse complement strand
AACTTGAGGTCGCGGGTATTGTCCAGGACATATTGAAGCGCTGCCTTGGCCTTGTCAGGCTGTGAAGCAGGCATTCCGAACTCAACCAACATGACATCTTTTCCGTAGCTTGCATTGAGGCCCTTGATGGTATTGACAGCTGCATAGGTCTTGCTCTTCCAGTCAGGATAGGCGTTGTTCTCCCAATAAGATGGATAGAGAGAAAGGCCAATTATGTCATAATCAGCTCCTGCTTTTGCCATAAGGTCGTAAAACCATTTCACGGTCTCACCTTTCCAGGCATTGTCTATGTGGAGCACGACCTTGGCATTAGGATAAATTTCCTTCTCGGCCTTTGAGCCTGCATTGAAGACCTTGACAAAAGCCGCAGCATCCTGTCCCTGTACCTTGCAGGTAGGCCACAGCATGCCGTTGGTCACCTCATTGCCGACCTGTACCCAATTGACTGAAATGCCTTCTTGCTTGAGGGCCTGCAGCACTTCCTTGGTATGTGATGCAACTTTAGAGGCAAGTTCATCTGCGCTGTGACCTGTCCAGGCAGCAGGAATGTTCTGTTTGCCCGGGTCTGCCCAGGAATCACTGTAGTGGAAGTCCACCATGAGGTCCATGCCGTTCTCCTTGACTCTGCGGCATTTGACCAAGAGGTCTGAAAGATTGCACCAGCCGTCTGCAGGGTTGACCCATACGCGGTGACGTATTGCCGTGCAGCCCAACTCCTTCATAAGGGAAGTACACTCCTTCTCGATCCCATCATGATTATAAAACTTGTAGCCTTTCGACTCCATTTCAGTAACCCAGCCTATGTCAGCGCCTTTTGCAAACTGTGGCTCAGTCATTTCAGGCTGTTCAGGCTTGTCGTCCTTTCCGTCATTATTGTCAGGATTGACAGGCTTGTTGCATGCCATCAGCATGGACAAAGCCAGAACAGTCATCATCATATTCTTCATGCTATTCTTTTACAATAAGTTTGAATTCTCCTGATTCGAGACGTAAAGTCAAAGTATTGTTCGCAGCGGTGGTATAGATTCCATTGCCGAAAGCTGCATAATCCTTCCAAGTGCCGCCCATAGGCAGGGTTGCCGTTACATTCTGGGCCGATGAACCGAAGTTGCCCATCACAGCAAATGCCTTACCGTCAACGCTGCATTTGATAAGACGGCCGTTGGTGCATGTACCCATGCTGAACACCGCATCCTTATCGAAGAATCGAGGATTCTCCTTGCGGAAACGTATGAGTGCCGAATAGGTGTCGTAAAGCTTCTTACGATATTCATTCTGGAGATAAGAATCTGTCATTACAGGTTTCTCTGAAGTGTCTCCATTGCCGCCGGAGATGTCATATCCTATCTCACCGAACTGCCATATCATCTTAGGGCCTGGTACTGTGAGGAAGAAGGCGGCGCAGGCACCTGCCCTTTGCATAGCCTGTTTAAGAACGTCTCCCTTGTCCTCAATCTGAGGTTCGGTAGGGCGCTTGCCGGGAGTCATGAGCCACAGCTTTTCAACTTCTGGACAGAAATATATATCATACTTTCCTGCTGCAGGAACGGCCATATCCTTTGAATCAGAACCCTTGGTAAGGGCAAATTCCTGATCTAAAGGCAATTTCTGGCCCTTGGTAGCAGCGCCGTAATTGTGCGCATCTTCCCATGTAGAATTTCCTCTGATCTTGAACATGTCGCTGGCGGCAAACTCCACATCCTTGGCAACGACAAAGACTCCGTCTTGAGTCATGCTGATATCGTCTTTCGTGCCCCAAGATGTCAAGGTGCCGCATATACCCCATTTAACTCCATCAGTGCCCGAAGTAACGCCTGCACATATGCGCTCCTCATCATGGCTCTCCATATATGATACGAAGCCTCCGAAAGGAGAGCTGACATAAACTCCACCGAAATCGCAGGAGCCGGACATTGTGCTGCGGTATGCATAGTTGCAGTTGCGCCACAGCTGCATGCCGGCTTGAGCAAGTTCATTTTCCTCCTGGCTCTCGCCGAGGTGCTCGAGAATCATCACAGCATTGGAATTGGTAGTATGTACAGTATTGTAGTAGTCCTTGAGTATGGCTATACGGCTTGCATCATACTTGCTCCATTTGCCTGCATCCTCGCCTGAAACAGTCTGAGTGAATCCTTTTGAAAGGTCAAAACGGAAACCGTCCACATCATATTCCTCAAGCAGATAAATCAAGCTCTGTTTAACATGGTCCCTGACCATCTGGTTCTCGTGGTTGAAATCGTGGAACACACTGAAAGGGTGAGGCGCGCTCACATTGTACCAAGGGTTGTTTTCAGCAGTTGCATCACCGTTCCACCACATCTTGGCCCAAGGGTGAGAGCCTGTACTATGGTTATATACTACATCCACGAGTACAGCAATGCCGCGGCCATGGCATTCATCTATGAACTCCTTATACTGCTCACGTGTGCCGTAAGCCTTGTCAAGGGCAAAATAGTGGTTAGGGTTATAGCCCCAGCTCAGATTGCCGTCAAATTCCTGTATAGGCATAAGCTCTATGGCATTGACGCCCAAAGTCTGGATATAGTCAAGGCAAGACATTGCACCTGCCAAGTCTTTGGTAGTTGTGAAATCACGGAGCAGGAGCTCGTATATTATAAGGTCATTCTTATCCTCAATGCTGAAATCCTTATGTTTCCAATTATAGGCAGGCTGGTTTATGCGGAAAGCCGAAACCAGGCCGCGCGCGCCTTCTGGGAAGGCCGGTATGCCGCTGAGATACTGGTCGTTCCATTGGTCATACACTATCTCAGTATAAGGATCGCTGATGAAGGTATCGGCTCCAGAGCTGTTGCCCAGACGATATTGGAACCTGTATTCCTTATCAGGGTCCAGGCCGCTTATGGTGAGCCACCATACTCCCTTGCTGCCATCCCATTTCATGCAGCCCTCTGTCACGCGCTCCCAGTTGTTCCAGTCACCTACCACATAGCAGTACTTGTGTGATTTTTTAGCTGTATCCTGGTCATAGAGCACCAGAGTCACCTCATTGCTTCCATAGTTGATACCATAATTGAGACCTTCAGGAAGACGCTGTGTGACAAGAGGATCAGGTTCAAATTTCTCTTCCTCGTATTTATTGTCCACAATACCATCGAAGTAAGTGTCTGCCTCGACGCCCTTGAGGGAACCGTCAGCATTCCTGATAACCACACCTATCTTGTTGACTGCATTCTCGCCAGAGCCGAACCATTCCCTTATGGATGGAACGAGGGCAAGAGACCACACATTGGAAGCCTCAACTTTGAGTTTACATTTATCGATATTCTCGCCCCAATCTGCAGGTACGAATTTCCACTCGCCATATGAGTCCACTACGCCTATATGTGCATATATATCT
>CAMFRR010000168.1 GCA_945982095.1 uncultured Bacteroidales bacterium | reverse complement strand
ATGAGGGACATTCTGGTGCAGGCCGGAGTTCCGCAGGATGACCTTGACATGTTCGACACAGCCATAAACAATGCTGTCATCATCAAGGGCCACACCGAAAATCTCATCGACGGCCTTCCTTGCAAGACTTTCTGCGGCCTGAGCATGTACCTTCCTTGTGCCGGAAATGCAGAATTGAACGAGTATTATAAAAGATATCAATGGAATACGGCGACAGGGCTTGTCAAGTAGAATAATTTTTCCTATCTTTGCAACCCCTTATTAAAAGCTGCATCGAGACGGCTTTTGGTGCAATGGGGTCTTCCGGGTACAATGCCCGCCAAGACTGAGTAACACATTTTATTTTTACAAAACAAATGAAACAGATTTCTATCAGCGGAACTGTCCGCACCGTAGGCAACAAACAGGCCATCAAGACTATCCGCCGTGCCGGCAACGTTCCTTGCAACCTTTATGGCGCAGGACTTGAGAACATCCTTTTCACAGTATCTGCAAAAGACCTCAAGAACCTCACCCACACTCCTAACTCATACATCGTTGAGCTTGATCTCGATGGCAAGAAACATCTCGCCGTACTTCACGAGGTACAGTGGCATCCTGTAACTGACGAGGCTCTTCACGTAGACTTCCTCGCTGTTGACCCTGCAAAACCTGTAACCATAGACGTTCCAGTTGTAGTAACCGGTCACTCTGAGGGTGTGAAACTGGGTGGTAAGCTCCTCGTTTCTGCACGCAAACTCAAAGTGTCAGCTACTCTCGAGAACCTTCCTGACAGCCTCGAGGTTGACTCTACACCTCTGGGAATAGGCAAGCAGATTGTAGCCGGCGACCTCCACTATGAGGGTGTAACCATCGTGTCTCCACGTGCCACAATCATCTGCTCTGTACGTCCTACCCGTGCAACTGCACAGGCCGCTCAGCAGGGCAAATAATTAACTTGGACATAGAGTGTCTCGTATATCATGAATTATCTGATAGTAGGCTTGGGCAACATAGGCGCCGAGTACCACAACACAAGACACAATATGGGATTCATCGTATTGGATGCCTGGGTTCAGGCGTCCAATACTGTTTTTTCTACAGGACGTTACGGCGACTTGGCCGAAATTCCTTTCAGAGGTCACAAGTTCATACTGCTTAAACCGTCCACCTACATGAATCTCAGCGGCAAGGCCGTAAGGTACTGGATGCAGGAGAAGAACATACCCATAGAAAGGGTCGTAGTACTGTGCGATGACCTGAATCTTCCATTCGGAACAGTTCGAATGCGCACAAGCGGTTCGCCAGGGGGTCACAACGGCCTCAAGAACATAGAAGAAATGCTCGGATCCAACGCCTATTCACGCATACGGCTTGGGATTGGCAACGAATATGCGCGCGGTACACAGATAGATTTCGTTTTGGGCCGCCTTTCTGAGGATGAGCTGAAACAAATGGAAAATATTTCCGTAAAAGTCATAGAGGGAATAAAAACATTTGTCAATCAGGGGGCAGGCAAGGCCATGACCATGCTCAACTCGAAGGTTGCTGCAAAGCCAGAACAATAAGCATTATGAGACGACGTACGAAACTTCCGAATCCGCACACCTTGACTCCGGATTTCATGAGCAAGAGCAGAGAAGCCAAATTGCGCACCCACAAGATATTCGTACGCCTGAATGATGAAGAGTTACGCGCACTGCGCAAATACCAGGACTTGGTCAAAGGCGGTACCCGCTCCAAGATTTGTAGGGAAATCATAATGGAGAAGGTGATAAGCACCTTGGATGAGAACCAGCCTACCCTGTTCTGAAACTTTAGGATATCATATGAAAATGCTGCCCCTTTCTGTACGGAGGCAGCATTTTTTGAATTATATTTGCAGGATGGAAATCATATTCGGAACACAAAATAAAGGCAAGCTCGCAGAGGCCAGGGACATTTGCATAAAGCTTGGAAAAATATACGGAATAGAGCTTGAGGCAGTGCCAATGCCTGAGAAGGCCGACATCCCTGAGGATGGGGACAGTTACCGGGCCAACAGCCTGCAAAAAGCAGAATGGATATGGAACAGATATCACAAATCCTGCTTTGCTGATGATTCAGGCCTGGAAGTTGCTGCATTGGGCGGGGCGCCCGGAATACACACAGCCAGATACTGCGACCGGAACTTTGCCAGCGGCATGGATAAACTGCTGTTTGAGCTGGAGCAGAAAGGTGCAATGGAGGCGACGGAGCGCAAGGCAAGTTTCGAATGCTGCATCACTCTGATCCTGGCGCCGGAAGACTGCCCCGCCGGCATGGAGGCAGGGAAAGCCTATTATTTCAACGGCCACTGCCCCGGCACGATAAGCAAGGAAAAATGCGGCTGCGGAGGATTCGGCTTTGACCCGGTGTTTATGGCCGAAGCGACACCCGGGCTGTGCATGGCAGAAATTGATGAGGATTTGAAGAACAGCATATCTCACAGGGCCCTGGCCCTTGAGGCCATGTTCAAGCATTTGGCCGCTGCAGAACAAGAATAGAAAATGGATAAAGAAGAATGATGAAACGTATATCAGTCATTATCACAGTAGCCGCGATTTTGGCAGCCTCATGCTGTCAGACGGCATTTGCCCAGTCAAATACTTCGCAGAAGGAGAGTTTCAAATTGGGTCAATGGACAGAGATTTATAACAATATAAACAGTTATCTTGCAAGGTTTTACGTGGACTCTTTGCCAGCCGACAGAATGTTCAGGGCCGGCATAGACGCCATGCTGGAAGCTCTGGACCCTTATACGGTGTATGTGCCTGAGGAAGAACAGGAAAGTTTTGAGATGATGATTACCAACAGCTACGGCGGCATAGGGGCCATCATCTATAAGCCTGAGAAGGACGGATATGTATTCATAAACGAGCCGTATGAGAACAGCCCCGCTGCCCTGGCAGGTCTGCAGTGCGGTGACAGGATAATTGCAATAAACGGGGAAAGCACCATTGGTCTGGATGCCTCTCAGGCCAGCTCGAAAATGAAGGGCAAGGCCGAAACTGACGTGCATTTCAGGGTTTTGAAGGTACATAGCGCAGACACGGTGGACTATACTATAACACGTAAGAAGATCCATCTTCCAAGCGTGGAATATTACGGAATGCTGGACATCCGCACAGGATATATTTACCAGAGCCGCTTCACTGAGAATGTATCGGAAGAAGTGCGTGAAGCATTCCTCAATCTCAAGAAACAGGGCATGGAGCGCCTCATCCTGGACCTCAGGGGCAATGGCGGAGGCCTTATGGATGAAGCCATAAAGATCCTGTCGTTCTTCCTGCCTGAAAATACACTGGTGGTAACTTCCAAAGGAAGTGACGGGGAACGTGAGTACAGAACCGGCGGCAAGCCCCTGGACAC
>CAMFRR010000167.1 GCA_945982095.1 uncultured Bacteroidales bacterium | reverse complement strand
TGTATAAGAGACAGCATCAGCACCATAAACAGCAGGAATCTTGGTTCCGTCAATCAGCATGTTGAGAGTGTTACGCATATAGATATCACCGGTAAACTCGAGACGGTTGCCGAAGAATGCCATATCCAGACCGAGGTCATACTGCTGCGCGGTCTCCCAAGTCAGATATGAGCTCACAGGACGTGAAAGCGAAGCATACTTGCCGTTGATTGCACTCTCGCCGAAGCTGTATGAGTAGTGACCGGAAGTATTGAACTCGTAGAGGGAGATCTTCTCAAGGTAGTCGAAATCACCAACTTCCTGATTGCCGAGGCTACCGAATGAGAAACGCAGTTTCATGTTGTTCACATATGTCTTGGCAGGGCTGAAGAAAGGCTCCTCGCTTATACGCCAACCTGCTGATGCAGATGGGAAGAAGCCCCAGCGCTGACCTTTGCGGAAACGTGAAGATCCGTCATAACGGCCAGAAACTTCGATGAGATAGCGGCCCTTGAAGTCGTAATTGACACGTGCGAAGAAGCCGAGCAGAGCATTTGAAGTGGCACCGCCGTTCACTGAAGAAACAACAGTTCCTGAGGCATCGGGGCCTACGAGAGCGAGGTCATTGAGAATTGGGCTCAAGAGGTTCTGGCCTGCGGCAGTAACTGACTTGCTATGGTAGGTCTCAAGGTTCATACCGGCAGTGAGAGAGAGGTGGTGTGCATCCTTGAATGTATCCTCATAAGCAACGTATACATTGGAAGACATACGCTGGTATGTTGATGTCTTCTCTGTAAGCTCATTCAGACCAGCACCTGTGGTGTATGACTCGAGAGCAGCATCAGGATACCTTCTCCAAGAGAAAGGATAAGTCCTGTTCATGTCCCTGTTCTGGTAGAGACGGTATGTGAAGTTGCCTACTATCTGCAGCTGTTTGATAGGAGTGATGGTAAGCTGGGTAGTATTGCTGAAATCAGTGCGTTTCTTGCTGTTCTTGTCATAGCCGTCGCCGAAAATGATGTGGCGGCCGTTGGCAACGTTGTAGTTGCCGCTGATCATAGGTGTGCCGTATACCCAAGTGCCGTCAGGGTTCTTGAGAGGGAAAGAAGCAAGAGCGTGGCGTGAAGCGTATGCGAATGAATCCTCAACATCACCTGCTCCAACCCAATCATAAGTTGAGCTGTAGAAGGATGTATTGTTGGAAATCCTTGCATATTTATTGATCTTCGCATCAATCTTAGCGCGGAGATTGTATTTCTGGAATACGTCAGGATTAACCTTCACTACACCGACCTGGCGGTCATAATTGCCTGAAAGATAATACTTCACAGCATCATTGCCGCCAGAAACGGAAATAGACTGCGACAGTGTAGGGTGACGGTCTGTGTAGAGCTCGTGATACCAGTCGGTGTTGCAATAGTATACCCACTGGTTGCGGCCGTTACGGTAATCCTCCACTATCCAAGGACGGTCAGGATGCTCGGTAACATCGTTTACACGTGCAAGGAGCTGGGCCATATCGTAATCAGTGTAAGTGGTGTAGTTCTTGCCGGCATCTGAAGCCCAGAACTTGTCCACTGTGTAAACTGACCAGTAGCCACGGGTCTCATAATCGGTCGAAGTGGTAGGTTCCTCCCATCCGAAGCGGCCGCTGTATTTGACCCTGGCCTTACCGTCCTTCGATTCAGCTTGTTTAGTGGTTACGAGAATGACACCATAGGTACCGCGGGCTCCATATACGGCTGCGGCAGAAGCATCCTTGATAACGGAGATGGAAGCTACGTCATTGGTATTGACGCGGTTGATGTCACCTGGAACTCCATCGATAAGCACCAGAGGAGATGCATCGTTGATGGAAGTGATACCACGGATGTTGAGTGTACCGGTTGAACCCGGGTTACCGGAAGAAGTGGAAATGTTCAAACCGGCAACGGCACCCTGAAGCATGGTTGAAAGGTTGTGGGCCGAACGGCCTTCAAGCTCTTTCGCGTCAACTGGAGTTACGGCGCCGGTAAGGTTTACCTTCTTCTGGGTACCGTAACCTACGACGATGGTTTCTTCCAGCATTTCGCTGTCCTCATAAATCGTAATCTTTACGGATTGTTGAGATGCAGGAACCGTGATTGTCTGGGTCTTGTAACCCATAGATGTCACCTGCAAAGTAACATCGCCTGTTCCTTTAACCTGGATTGTGAACAATCCATCGAGGTCTGTCACGACACCGTTGGAGGTGCCCTGCTGTATGATTGCTACGCCCATGACAGGAACTCCGGCCGCATCAGCGACTGAACCTGTGATGGTGCGGTTCTGGGCAAAGGCCGTATAGGCGCTGAGTCCCGAAAGCACAACCATAAGAGACAGAATGTGTAAAAATCTCTTAAACATAGCTTTTACGTTAAACGGTTAATATTAGTAGTGGATTATTTATAATTCTCAATCTTGAATTCACGAGGACGGGTCATGGTCTCGGTGTATACCCTGTTCTCATCGTCCGTCACCTTGATTTCAAGGGTAGAATCGGCAGAAGAAGCCTTAACCTTGAAAAGGTGGTTGGTCCTGCTCGGGTGCCAAGACAATGAGCTGGCCTTGTCCTTTTGCATGCGCGGGATGGAGTAAGCCAGGAAGAATCCAGGATCATATCCGGTAAATTGTGACACTGTCAGGCTTTTACTGTTCTCGGTAACTTCCACCTTCCAGTCAGGATCCCAATCCCACACATTGATTATTACTTCGTTGGCCGCGCTTGGGCTGTTGTAGGACCCGAAATTTTTCAATTCTTGGGTCAGGACTTCCTCCTGCTTTGAAGGCATGCCCATTTCGGCAGGATTGATATTGATCATATTGCGGTCGTATGCCCTGAACTGACAGTTCTCGCTGCGGCCCACAGCCTTGAAGTATGATTCCTGCTCAGTTCCCTTGACGCTGGTCACACGATAGCCATTTGGAGCGCCGTCGGTGGAAATATTGAAACTTGGATAGTATTTTCCGGCCCACCACCATGCTGCGCACACAGCTCCATTGTTATGTTCACGTACAGAACCCTTGTCAATATTATAAATCACATGGCTGTGTCCGCTCACTATCGTAAGGTCATAAGACTTGAATAAATCCAGTAATTCAGACGCATTATCCAGTGAATTGCCTCCGTCCCTGTTGAAAACCGGAGCATGCAGGCAAACTACCACAGAGCTGCCCTTTTCCACAAAAGCAAGATCCTTTTTCAGCCACGAAAGCTGCTCGGCCACAATCTTGTTATTGTACTGACGCACGCCGCCGTCAGTTGTAGACGGCCTCTCGTTTGTGCACTGAATGTCGTCAAGTATCACATAATGAATCTTGCCTATATTGAACGAATAATAGTTGGGGCCAATGTCCTCCCTGAACTTGAGTATAGTATCAAAGTCGCCGGTAGCGTTCATGTC
>CAMFRR010000166.1 GCA_945982095.1 uncultured Bacteroidales bacterium | reverse complement strand
TATGTGACATCCAATGCCGCAAGTATAGAATCTTTCCGCCAGCGTCTTGTAAGCCAAGGCATTACGGCAACCTTGAGGGCATCACGCGGAGAAGACATACTGGCAGCCTGCGGAATGTTGGCGGGCAAAAACAAGAAACAAGAGTAAGAAAAAGCATCAGTATGAAAAAGTTGTTGACATTGATGATAGCCGCATTGATCAGTCTCGGCGGTTATGCCTCAACCGAAAAGTTGGGTGACAACATGTCTGTCAACGACATGGCCGCCTGGAAAGATATCGAGCAAAAGATTAAGCGCATCAAGCGCAAAAGACCTGTGGTTGCACTGGTTCTGGGAGGCGGAGGCGCCAAAGGAACAGCACACGTGGGAGTGCTCAAGTATCTGGAAGAATTGGATATGCCCATAGATCTGGTGGTAGGTACCAGCATGGGTGCGCTGATGGGAAGCATGTATTCCCTGGGATATTCAGTAGCACAGATTGACAGCGTAGTGAGCGATATGGATTGGGATCTCATGATGTCGGACAAGATAGCTCCGGACCTCATGGGTTACACCGACCGCATATACAAGGAGAAATATGCCCTGAGCATACCTTTTGAAATACAGCACGGCCACTTCCGCCGCAGCATGCCATCGGCCTTCATAAAGGGCCAGAACGTGGGCAACCTCATCAGCAGTCTCACCGTCGGGTATCAGGACAACATAAAATTCGGCGACCTCCCCATACCATTCGCCTGCGTAGCTACAGACCTCATCGAAGGTAAGGGGGTGGTTTGGACAGGAGGGCAATTGGCCGATGCTCTGCGCAGTTCCATGAGCATGCCGGTGGTATTCTCCCCTCTTCGCCGCGAAGGGCGCTTCCTTGTGGATGGAGGAATGATAGACAACTTCCCCGCTGATGTCGCCAAGGCCCTGGGTGCAGACATAATAATCGGAGTTTCTGTGCAAAGCCCAAGCATTGAATATGACGAAGCGTGGAACGTAATGGATGTGGTCTCACTCACCATTGACCTCAGCGGAAAAACCAGACTGGAGAATACGCTGAAGATTCCTGATGTGGTCATACGCCCCAATCTCGAAGGTTTGACTTCTCTGAGTTTCTCAGAAGAAAATGTCAAGAGCCTCATTGAGAACGGTTACAAGGCCGCATGCGACAGCGCTATGGTCCTGAAGCAGCTTAAGTCAAGGGTGGGTAAAGCCAAGATGAAACGTAATGCACCTGTAGCCAAGAGTTTGATTTGGGAAGATGTGACCATAAGGTCCATGCGTTTCAAGGGAGTGAGCGAAAATGAAGCAAAGATTCTTGAAGACGAGCTTGACATCAAGCCTCACGAAAAGATAAACAAGGCCATATTGGATGCCAATGTAGGCAGATTATATTCCACCAATTCCTTCAAATACGTAAATTACAGACTGTTCGGAAAGGGGCCCGAATATGATTTGGTGCTGGATTGCGAGAAGGGTCCTCGTCACAGACTTGGGCTTGGGGTGCGCTTCGACACGGAGGAAATGGTGAGCGCAATGATAAACATAGGTTTATTTGCCCATTCTCTTTATGGTTCGAGGATAAATCTGGATTTGAGGCTCTCGGCTAATCCTTATGTGTGTCTGGACTACAGCTTCAACCTGCCCCGCTTCCCGCGTTTCGGCTTAAGCATAGACTATCGTTACACAAACACCAACCTCATCAGTTTCGCGCACAGCCCTCTTGACATACACTATTCAATGAGCAGACAGAAACTCTATCTCACGGATGTAAAGTGGAAGAAGTTCAACCTTATGGGTGGTCTGATGAACACACTTGCAAGAGTAACGCATTCCAATGTTCAAGACGTTATTGTAGGCAAGATCCAGGTGCATTCAGGAGTGTGGATTAACGGCAAATACGACTATATCAAGGGAGGCCAATATTTTCCGGAATCCGGTCTTTCTCTGGAATTGGGATACAGCTGGAACCTGAACAGCGAAGTGGAAGCAGCCAGAGATTTCAAGAACAACAATTTTCATGAAATCGTGGGCAAGTTCAGAACAGCCACGTCCACGGACAACAGATTCTTCGCTTTCATCTTCTCTGGAGACCTCAGGATACTGTTGGCGCGCAACCATCACAATATACCTATATATTTCAGGAACATACTGGGTTCGGACATGCCTGGACGCTATCTCAGCCAGCAAATTGCATTCAGCACCATAAGCAATGCTGCCCTGGCCGATGACGCGATGCTTGCCCTGCGCACAGACTTCCGTTTCCAGATATTGAAAAACAACTTCATCACAGCCAGAGCCCAGCTGGCGCTTTTCAACGAGAAGGTGCTGGGAGAATATGACATTTCAACGCCACAGGCATTCATAAATAAGCACGCCTATTATGGATTCGGTCTAGAATATGGCTTGAAGACTGTTGCCGGTCCGATAAAAATAGGGGCCCACTGGTCCAACTGCGAAAGAAGCAACGCCAAGACAGGTTTCGGCGTAATGGTATCGGCAGGATACAGTTTTTAGATTGACCGTTATGAAAGGAATAAAGAGTGAAGATGAGGCATTGGAACAGCTGCGCAGACTATGCAGCATGAGGGAATACTGCCATAAGGAGGTGTACGTCAAGGCTTTGGACAAGACAGGCGGAGATGCCGCTGCAGCCTCAAGGATAGCTGATAGACTGCTTGAAGAGAATTTTGTGAACCAGAGACGTTATGCAATGGCATTTGTCTCCGACAAGGCAAGGATAAGGGCATGGGGGCCCAACAAGATACGTGCAGCCTTGGCCTCCAAGGGCATAGCTCCTGAGATTGTGGACGAGGCCATACAAGAAAGAGCCGGTCAGGAACTATTTGACGCCAATTTGACCAAGAAGTTGCAGAGAAAAGCGGCACAACTCAGATCTGATCCGGACATAAAAGTCAAACTGTTGCGTTACGGAGCATCTGCAGGCTATTCCTATGATACGCTCTACGCCGCAATTGAACATATACTTATAAATATTGATAAATTATGAGCTATAAACTGAACAGATTCTCGCTTGTCATTTCAGTGATATGCGCCCTGCTATTCATTGGTGGAGCCATATCTTTGGTATTTGTGAAAGATAATGCAGCTCAGAGCCGCATAGCCTTCCAGATGTTCGAAACAGCACTTATGATGTTCCTCATACTTGTGCCAAGAACAATGAAGAAGGTGGCCCACATAAAGATACCGAAGCTAATGGACATAATGTTCGTGACATTCTGCTTCTGCACCCTCATACTGGGCGACGTTGTAGATTTCTACAGTCGCTTCGAATGGTGGGATGCGCTTCAGCACGGCATTTCGGGAGTGCTGCTGGGTGTTTTGAGCTATATCATAATCAACACCTTCAACAGTGTGAACGGCAATACAATACGTTACTCCCCAGCCTTCGTGTCAA
>CAMFRR010000165.1 GCA_945982095.1 uncultured Bacteroidales bacterium | reverse complement strand
CAACCAGACCCATTCATCCATTTCCTACTCAAAGAACTGGAGCGGCAAGGTCAATCTCAGCGTCAACGCTCTCCACAACCAAAACTCTAAGGATTCCTCATATTCCCTCTCCCTGCCTAACATAACCCTGAGTGTGAGCAAGTTCTATCCGTTCAAACGCAAACAGAGGGTGGGAAAGGAGCGTTTTTACGAGAAATTCTCCATCTCGTACAATACCTCGTTCCAGAATCAGATTAATTTCAAGGCTTCGGAGCTTAAAAACAACCCTGACATATTCAAAAAGTTCAAGGCCGGCATGAAACACAGTTTCAGCATAGGTCTGCCTAATTTCACCCTCTTCAAATATATAAACATCAACCCGAGCGTAAGCTATGGAATGAACTGGATGTTTGACAGCAAGGAAAAGTTCTATAATGAAGAAACGGGCAAGGTCGAAGAAAGACAGGGAGGATGGTTCAGCACCTTCGGTGTTACTCAGGATTATTCAGGCTCAGTGTCTGCCGACACCCAGATTTACGGTACATTCAACTTCGGCAAACACAGGAAGATTCAGGCCATGAGGCATATCATAAAGCCTTCGCTCAGTTTCAGCTACAGCCCTGACCGCGCCAAGTACTTCAATGGCTGGCGTACCCTACATTATACAGACAATCAGGGAAATGCCCAATCACTGGACTATAATATATACGAAGGTATAGGCACTTATCCGGGCAAGGGCTCAAATGCCAACCTCCGCATTCAGCTGGGCAACAATCTCGAAGCCAAGGTCAGGGACCTCAGGGACACTACCGGCACAGGTTCCAAGAAGGTGAAGATTCTGGACCAGTTCAACATATCCACAGGTTATAACTTCCTGAAGGACAGCCTCAGGATGGATGACGTGGGCATTACTGTCACCACCAATATCTTCGGAAAGGTGGGCGTGAACGGCAACCTCAACTTCTCACCATATGCCGTGGACGACAGGGGCAGGACCATAAACAAGTTCGAGGTAATGAAGAGCGGCAAGCCTCTCAGGCTTACTAGGGCTTCATTCTCCCTGTCATATTCGGTCAGCGGCAAAGGTACAATCAACGGAAATGACGGCTCGAAAGATGCCAAGAATGCAACTGGAGGGGCCGGAGGCAGCAATTCCACCCTTCCATCGTATGCCAGGGTATATTACCATCCGCTGACAGGAGAATACATTCCTGGAGGCTGGTCATATTACATGAACCCGAATTCCCCATGGTCATTGAACATGAGCCTGAACTTCTCCTACAACCGTAGTTATCAATATGACAGCAAGGAACAGATATTGCGGCAAAAAAACAACATCACATCCTCGCTGAGCCTGAGCGGCAACATCAAGCTGACCCCGGCCTTATCCATAAGCGCTTCCACCAATGTGGATTTGACCAAGTTCAAACTTGTGGCGACCCAGCTCAGCGCGTCATATGACCTGCACTGTTTCAACATTCAGTTCTCCTGGGTGCCATCCGGCACATATAAGAGCTGGAACTTCTGCATTGCGGCCAATGCTTCGGCTTTGGCAGACCTTTTGCGTGTGAAGAAGAGCAGCAGTTATATGGATAACTAGCAAACATAAATTGGTATATTGTTTAAATTTTTTTATATTTGCACAGTATTCCGGTCGGGATACGTCTATATTTTTCAAATTTGTAGGTCTCTTGCCTACACAAATTCAGACAAATGCATAAAGAAGAATTGTTAGCCATGGGCTATGATGCATTGCTGGCTATGGCCGGTGAGCTTGGCATCAAAAACCTTAGGAAATTCAAGAACAACGAAGACTCCATCAAGGAGCTTGTATTCGCCATCATAGACCAACAGGCAATGGCAAAGGCCAGCCAGCCTTCTGAGCCTCAGCCTAAGAAAGAGAGGAAAGCACGTGTAAAGAAAGAGGCAAGTGCTGCGCCGGTTGCGCCTGAAGCCGTTTCAGAAGCGGCAGAACCTAAGAAACAGAAACGCACTAAGAAAAAAGGTCCTGCCACGAAACAGGAAGAGACCAAGGCAGAGTCCTTAACTGAGCAGGGTACTGTTGCTGACGCCCAGACTGTTGCTGCTGAAGTGCATACGGCAGGCAATGAAGCCCAGAATGCAGGAACCGGTGCGCAGGCAGCCGGCAATGCAGTCCATCCTGATGTGGACCAGGCAAATGCAGTTAAAGAAGGAAAAGGAAACAGGGGCAGGAAGAAAAAGAACAATCAGACTGACGCTGCTTCAAATCCTCAGGGCAACAAGACTGTGACAGAGCAGAACAATGCTTCATCAGCAGATAATGCTGCTAAAGAGTCCAGGGATGCGCAGGACCAGAAGGCCCAGAAAGATCCGAAGGCTCAAAAAGACCAGAAAGATCCGAAGGCCCAGAAGGAGCAGAACGAGCAGAAGGAGCAGAACGAGCAGAAGGAGCAGAAGGAGCAGAAGGATAACAAACAGCAGGCACAGCAGCCACAGAAGCCGGCGCGTATAGAATATGAAGGAACTGTGGAAGCAACAGGTGTTTTGGAAATTATGCCTGACGGCTATGGCTTCCTTCGTTCTTCGGACTATAACTATCTCAACTCCCCTGACGATATCTACGTTTCTGTACAGCAGATTAAGCAGAACGCCCTCAAGACCGGCGACACAGTGACAGGCGAAATACGTCCTCCACGCGAGGGCGACAAATATTTCCCTCTCATGAAGGTAAAATATATCAATGGACGCAGTCCTGAGTTCGTGCGTGACAGGGTGCCTTTCGATTTCCTTACTCCGCTATTCCCTGAGGAAAAGTTCGAGCTTCTGGGACATGGCCACAACAATCTCAGTTGCAGGGTTGTGGATATGTTCACTCCTATAGGCAAAGGCCAGCGTGGTCTTATCGTGGCTCAGCCAAAGACTGGTAAAACCATGTTGCTCAAGGATATAGCTAATGCAATAGCGGATAATCATCCTGAAGTTTACATGATAGTGCTGCTCATTGATGAACGTCCTGAGGAAGTGACTGATATGAGCCGCAGCGTGAAGGCTGAGGTTGTGGCATCTACCTTTGACGAGCCTGCAGAACATCATGTGAAGGTGGCCAATATGGTACTGGAAAAAGCCAAGCGAATGGTGGAGTGCGGACATGATGTGGTGATACTTCTTGATTCGATTACACGCCTGGCCCGCGCTTACAATACAGTTCAGCCGGCATCAGGCAAGGTACTTTCAGGCGGCGTTGACGCAAATGCCCTGCAGAAGCCTAAACGTTTCTTCGGTGCTGCCCGCAACATAGAAAACGGTGGTTCCCTCACTATACTTGCCACAGCCCTGACCGAGACAGGCTCCAAGATGGATGACGTCATCTTCGAGGAATTCAAAGGCACGGGCAATATGGAACTACAGCTGGACCGCAAGCTTGCCAACAAGCGCATATTC
>CAMFRR010000164.1 GCA_945982095.1 uncultured Bacteroidales bacterium | reverse complement strand
TTCTATCACAAATATATGAAAGGGTAGATTCTTACGACTATTATAGAGATATGTTCCCAGAAAACAGCTTTGAAATTCCGCATGACTTAACTTGTAGGCCCAACGGCATAATAAACATCATCAATGATGAAGAACAACGGGGACGTAGCTATGCCCGTATGATATTTGATGATTTAAAGGAAATTGAGAACAATTTGGACAAGAAAACAGTTGTAGTTTCACCTGTTGGATACTCAGGAAAAAGAAAACGGTCAAAACTGGCCTATCAGATTTTCGGTATGATTTTTGACCTTGATGATGTGGGAGTGCATCAGCTCAACAGCCTGTTATTCCAGATGGAAAATGGAATTTTGCCTTTTGCAACATATCTTGTTAATTCGGGAACAGGCATCCACGTTGTATACTTATTTGAAACGCCTATCCCCGCTATGGCGCAATATTATGATAGTCTTAATACCCTGAAAGCAGAACTTTCAGAACTGATTTGGAACAAATACACCAGCCGTGAGGATAAAAAGCAGTTTCAGGGCATTTTCCAGTCCTTCCGTGTAGTTGGCTCCCCCACAAAATTGGGGCCAGATTATCGGGTATCGGCCTACCGTATCGGAGAAAAAACAACCATTCACGAGTTAAATAGTTTCGTAAGCAAGGAAAATCAATGTGTTTTTGATGATATTTCATATACAAATCTCAACGAGGCCGAAGAAAAGTGGCCTGAGTGGTACAGGCGGCATATTGTTGAGGGCCGACCCGTAGGCGATTACTCGCTATCAGAGCGGGAGAAAGCCCGCCGCCGCTGCTGGTATGAGGCATGGAAAAAGCACATCATTAAGGGGGCGCACGATGGGAACAGGCATTATTGCATCGGCGTTCTGTTCAATTACGCCAGAAAAGCAGAAATTCCGTTGGAAGATGCCTATAAAGATGCTTTGGAGCTATTGCCATATCTGAACTCCCTTACAAAGAAAGAGGGCAACGAATTTACCGAAGCAGACATTGAGGCCGCAACTGCCTATTATGGTCAGGAATTTATAAAAATGGGTAGAAATGGCATAATGCACCTAACCAATGTGGATATAGGCCAGACGAAGCGCAATGGCCGCAGCCGAAAAGAGCATTTGACCGCTCCAGCTTTCGTTGACCTGAAAACAGGTAAGGAAAGTATCAATTTATGCAAGGCCAACCGGGAACTAACCCTTCAGACCATGCGGGAGCATGGAGAAATCTTAGGCAGACCCGATAAACAGGCCATTGTCCGCCAATGGCGGGCAGAGCACCCAACCGGCAGAAAGGCCGATTGCATCCGGGAGACCGGGCTAACCAAGCCCACGGTTTACAAGTGGTGGTCTGAGCAAGAACCGGCATAAACCATCATCTATACTGTTTTCATGGAGTAAAGCGCCATAGCTTACTCCCTTTCTATCATAATACCCCCCATGAAAGGTGAAAGGCTCAGACCGTCAAAAGTCCGAGCCTTTTTCTTTTTATTCATCTGTAAATCGTGTGAGCAGCTCTTCCAAAATGAAAGCTGCTGCCAGATACTTCTTGTAGCCGTATTTTTCACTGACCCGGTCAGCGGCTCTATCGAAGCGCTCCAAAGATTCTTTAGTCGCATAGAAGGATGCCTTTATTCTTTCACCCTCCATCATGCGACAGGGGGGAAGCGTAACCCACCGCTTCCTGAGAGATTCGATTTGGCACTGAAGTGCGGCGTTCCGCTCCTTCAGCTTTTCAAGGTCCTGGGCGGCTTGACGCTGCTTTTCCAGCTCATGGAAGTGCATCAGCTCATAAGGGCGTATGCTATCAGGCGTAAAGCCATACTGTGCCTTAAAAGAGCTGATTTTCGCAGCGTCTTTCCCTGCCTCTTTGCGGAGGGTAGCCATTGTTTCCCATTCGCTGTCGGTTGCTGTTTGATAGAATTTTTCGATTTTAGTCATAAAACAATCTCCTTAATAATAGATTTTCGGCTTTTGCCAATATCATTATAGAAGACTGCCTTACCCTGTAGAGGGCACAGCATAATCTACACATAGCACTAAAAAAGGCTCCCTTTTGAGACTCCTCAAGAGGGATTTATTAGGATCAAAAAGGGAACTCAAAAGGGAACTATGAAAATGCCCCGGTCATTTGGCCGGGGTGCTGTGCCTATTTATTCAATGCCACGTTCCTCATAATCCTGTTCCTGAACCTGCTCAGGAGTATAAAAGCGCTGTGTCACCCACTCATAGAAATGCTGGACAACGTGAAAGTGCATAAGATACTCCCTGACCTGTTCCAGCTTTTCACGCAGGGTAGCGATGATGCCCTCTTGCTGGGCTATGTATGCCTGAGCCTGTGAGAGCTGCCACTCCAGCTCAACCGCTCGGGCGTTTGCTTCTGCCCGGGTGCGCTCTTTGAGTTCTTCGGTCTGAGCCTCCACCTTTGCCCGCTCCCGTTCTGCCTGGATGCGTGCTTGGTCGGCTCTCTGTTTCTCAAGTTGGGCGGCTTCTGCCTCCTGTCGGCTTGCCTCTGCTTGTGCCTCGGCTCTTGCCTGCTCCAGCTGGGCAAGGGCTTTGGCTTCCTCTGCCTTTGCCTTTTCGGTTTTGGCTGCTTCTGCTGCTTCCTGAGCCTGATAGACAAGATTTAGGGCTTTTGCCTTAGCTTTTTCCACTTCCGCACTCACACGCTCCTGACGGCTCTGAGCGGCTTGCACAAGGCTATCAGCTTGCTCATGGGCTGAAGCTATCACGGTGGAGTAGCCATCTTTCTCCATGTGCTTAAGGCCATGGGTTTCTTCCTTTATCTCATAGCCCAGCCGTTGGAGGGTTGGGTTTTGATACTCATGGTGGAACCTTTGGTAAAAACGGGCAAGTTGGAAACCTCCCGCCTGTTCTGCCTCGGCTCGGGTGTCTATGCGTTCGATACCATCTTGGGCTAAGGCTTTGCCGATGCTCACTTGCTTGGCTATTCCACGGTTGCTGTCTGCCTCGGGCTGAAAGCACAAATGCAAGTGCGGTGTGCCTTCTTGCTCTGAGAAGTGGATAACTGCATATAAAATCGTCAGGTGCGGGAAGTCCCGTTGTATGTCCTCAGTCCATTTCTGATACACTTGGGTATACTCTTGTCTCAGAGCCTCCTTGCGCTCAGGGCTGGTATCTGCTGCGTAATATTCCCCGCCTATATCCTCGTGGGTGCCATACTGTAAAACAGCTTCATAGGCAATCTCACCTTTTCCTTGTGATAAATTTCCGTTGTTCCGGTGCCACTCACAGTAGCCTGTTTTGATTTGCCGGTCTGAACGCCTCTGCTTGGAGTTATACTGGTCAATGTAAGGCTGGAAGTGCTGGTCAGTGTATTCCTCTATGGTCAGGTGCTTACCGTCCTGCCCTCTCAGACGGTCAAGTATCACCACATCATCCCGAATCAATTTGGGGGTC
>CAMFRR010000163.1 GCA_945982095.1 uncultured Bacteroidales bacterium | reverse complement strand
CTTCAGCAGCTCTTCAGCCTGGTCAGGGAACATCTTGTAGAGCGATGCGAAACGAACCTCGCCCTTGAGGAAGTCCTGGAACTTGCTCCAATCAGGCTCCTTAGAGTCGAGCTTGAATGGGTTCTGACCTTTCTCGGCCAAATCAGGGTTGAAGCGGTAGAGAGACCAGTATCCGCACTCGACAGCGAGTTTCTCCTCCCTCTGGCTCAGACCCATACCGGCTTTGAGGCCGTGGTTGATACATGGAGCGTATGCTATGATGAGGGATGGACCGTTGTAAGCCTCAGCCTCTTTGATAACGTTCATGAACTGAGCAGGAGAAGCACCCATAGCAACCTGAGCCACATATACATAGCCATAGCTCATTGCCATCATGCCGAGGTCTTTCTTGCGTAC
Organism: uncultured Bacteroidales bacterium; assembly: GCA_945982095.1. Lineage (GTDB taxonomy): Bacteria > Bacteroidota > Bacteroidia > Bacteroidales > UBA932 > Cryptobacteroides. Next base: position 3,021 of record CAMFRR010000163.1, on the reverse strand, counting down.
CTTCTTGCCGCTTGCAGCGAATTTCGCAATAGCGCCGGCAGGAGTTGCCTTAGAGCTCTGTCCACCTGTGTTAGAGTAAACCTCAGTGTCAAGAACAAGAATGTTCACATTCTCACCTGTAGCGAGCACGTGATCCAGACCGCCGTATCCTATATCATAAGATGCACCGTCACCGCCTATAATCCACTGGCTGCGTGCAACGAGGAAGTTCTCGTACTGGAGCAGCTGCTTGCATGTATCGCAGTTGCACTCCTTCATAAGAGGCACGAGCTTATCGGCCACCTCACGGGTGATGGCTGCGTTCTCCTTGTTGTCTATCCACTGCTGGAAGAGCTCTTTCATCTGGTCTGAGCAGCAAGAGCACATCAGACCCTCTTTCATCAGACGCTCAACGGTGTTGCGTGCGCGGTCTGAACCCAGATGCATACCGAGACCGAACTCGCAGAAGTCCTCGAACAGTGAGTTGGCCCATGCAGGTCCGTGGCCTTCCTTGTTTGTGCAGTAAGGAGCTGCTGGGAATGAAGCGCCATAAATTGATGAGCAGCCTGTAGCGTTGGCAATCATCATATGGTCGCCATAAAGCTGAGTGATGGCTTTGATATAAGGAGTCTCACCGCAACCTGCGCAGGCACCGCTGAACTCGAAGTAAGGCTGGTTGAACTGTGAAGTCTTGACATTGCATTTTGCAGGCTCTACGTTAGCGTAGCCCACATTCTTGTCAAGCCATGCATACTCGGCCTGAACCGGAGACTCTGAATTGTAAGGAACCATTGAAAGGGCTTTGTCCTTAGCCATGCAGACATCAACGCAGTTGCCGCAACCTGTACAGTCGGCGTTGCTGAATGCAAGTGTATATTTAGAGCCTGCACCTGCAGGAGCGCCTTTGGCATCGAGGAAGCTGATGCCTGCAGGAGCTGCAGCAGCCTGCTCCTCAGTGGCAAGGAAAGGACGAATCACTCCGTGAGGACAAGCATATGCACAAGAGTTACACTGTATACATTTGCTTGAATCCCAGGCAGGAACCTTCACTGCCACGCCACGTTTCTCATAAGCGGCTGTGCCAACAGGCATAGTGCCGTCAGGGTTGAATACGCTTACAGGCAGTTTGTCGCCATTCTGACTGTTTACAACGTCAGCAATGACTTTCACGAACTCAGGAGCCATACGTTTTGCACCAGGAATCTCGAACGGAGCGTTGATTTCCTTCCACTCTGCAGGAACCTTAACCTCAATGTATTCACCACCGCGGTCAACAGCTGCATAGTTCATGTTCACGATGTTCTCGCCCTTCTTGCCATAGCTCTTCACGATAGCCTTTTTCATGTAGGCAACAGCCTCTTCGTAAGGGATTACTCCTGTAATCTTGAAGAATGCGCTCTGGAGTATGGTGTTGGTACGTCCGCCGAGACCTATCTCAGCTGCAATCTTGGTGGCGTTGATGATGTAGAGCTTGATGTTCTTGCGGCCTATGATGCCTTTTACGTGGTCAGGAATGCGTTTGAGTGTCTCCTCCTCATCCCAAAGGCTGTTAAGCAGGAGTGAACCGTTCTCCTTGATACCCTCAAGAACGTCATATTTACTGAGGTATGAAGGCACGTGGCAGGCCACGAAGTCAGGAGTTCCCACAAGGTAAGGAGCCTTGATTGGCTGGGCGCCGAAACGCAGGTGTGAACAGGTGTAACCTCCTGATTTCTTGGAGTCATAGTCGAAGTAGCCCTGAGCGTAGAGCGGAGTATGGTCACCAATGATCTTGATGGTGTTCTTGTTGGCACCTACTGTACCGTCAGAACCCAGACCGTAGAAACGGCACTCGGTGGTACCCTCTTTAACTATAGAGATTTCCTCTTTCTTAGGAAGTGAAAGGAAGGTGACGTCATCAACTATACCTATTGTGAAATTGGTCTTAGGCTCTGCTGCCTCCAGATTCTCGTAAACAGATACTATCTGTGCAGGAGTTGTGTCTTTTGAAGACAGGCCATAACGGCCACCTATGATGGCAGGGGCGTTTTTCTGACCCTGGAACAGAGTCTTGATGTCCATATAGAGAGGCTCGCCAGGAGCGCCAGGCTCTTTTGTGCGGTCCAGAACTGCAATCTTCTTGACACTCTTAGGCAGGGCCTTGAAGAAATACTTGGCAGAGAATGGACGGTAAAGACGTACTATCATCAAGCCCACTTTCTTGCCCTGTGCAGCAAGATAATCGATGGTCTCTTTGATAGTCTCAGTCACTGAGCCCATTGCGATGATGATGTTCTCAGCCTCTGGGTCGCCATAGTAGTCGTAAGGACGGTAGTTGCGGCCTGTGAGCTCTGAAATCTCACCCATATAGCGTGCAACAACGTCATCAACTGCGTCATAGAACTTGTTGCGTGCCTCCAGATTCTGGAAGTAAACGTCGCCGTTCTCGGCAGTACCGCGGATTACAGGAGAATTAGGGTTCATTGCGTGGGCGCGGAAGGCTGCAAGAGCTTTTTCCGAAATCATGCCCTTGAGGGCTTCCTCATCGATGAGCTCGATTTTCTGTATCTCGTGTGAAGTGCGGAATCCGTCGAAGAAATGAATGAAAGGAATGCTGCTCTTGATGGTTGACAGGTGGGCTACCGCTGCGAGGTCGAGAGCCTCTTGAACGGATGCCGAAGCCAGCATTGCAAAACCTGTCTGACGGCAGGCCATGACGTCCTGGTGGTCACCGAAGATGGACAGGGCGTGTGATGCAAGGGCACGTGCAGAAACGTGGAATACTGTAGGGAGCATCTCGCCTGCGATCTTGTACATGTTAGGTATCATGAGAAGCAGACCCTGGGATGCGGTGAATGTGGTGGTAAGGGCACCGGCCTGGAGCGAACCGTGAACAGCGCCTGCTGCGCCGCCTTCGCTCTGCATCTCAGTTACTTTAACAACCTCTCCGAAGAGGTTCTTTTTGCCTGCGGCTGCCCAGTCATCCACATACTCGGCCATAGTTGAAGATGGGGTGATAGCTGTCTCTTATACACATCTCCGAGCCCACGAGACGGACTCCTA
>CAMFRR010000162.1 GCA_945982095.1 uncultured Bacteroidales bacterium | reverse complement strand
GCGAAAAGCTTGTCCTGCATTTTTGCGATGAAGCCCTTGCTTTCCGTCATGTGGCTTCCTATGAAGCGCACTTCCAGACTCGGAACCACAGTGACCGCATAAACAAGGGAGGTCATGAGGGCTATGAGTATTATCCAAGGGAAGGAGCGGATGAAATCACCCAGATAGCCCGTGATGATGCCCAACATAGGGAAAAACATGGCGCATATGCTGAGGGTCGCCATAAACATAGGCAGGAAGAGTTCATTGGCCGCGGCTACTGCAGCTTCCTTGCGGCCCATACCTTTAGCCAGATTGTCCATGTAGCCGTCCATGGTAATGATGCTGTCGTCCACTATCATGCCCAGAACCACGATTAAGGCAGCGAGAGTCACTGTGTTCAAGGCCATACCCGTAATATACATCACGGCTATGGTGACAAGGGTGCACACCGGAACGCCCGAAGATGCTATGAGGGCGCTGCGCATAGGGAACATCATTATCATCACGAATATCACCACCAGCATGGATATGAGCAAATCTCTGAGAAAGCCCATCACGCTCTTGTCCACTACCTTAGGCTGATCGCTGACACGGGTCACCTTTATGCTGGGCGGCAAGCTGGTGCAGAACTCATCTACAATTTTGTCCACCTTATGGCCGAAGGCCACAATATTGTTGTCCGGACGCATGACGAGATTCATCACCAAAGCATTGCAGCCATTGTGTTTAACAAAGGAAGAAGGCTTGCGAACCCGCCTTTCTATAGTTGCTATATCCTTGAGCCTCACCATATTGCCCAGAGGGTCGGAATATATGATCTTTTGGGCCAGCTCTTCTTCGCTGCTTATGCCCGAATCGAAAAATATAGGAGCACTGGTGTATGAAGGGTCAAACTGGCCGGCTGGAAGATTCAGGCTCGAGGCAGTATAGCTCAACATAAGAGTCGAAGGCGATATTCCATAGCGGCTCAACCTTTCCATGTCCACCGTAACGGCTATCTCTTCTTTCTGTGTACCTATAATATTTACTGAAGCTACCTGTTTAAGCTGCAGAAGGCGGGATTTGAGTTCCTGAGCGCATTCTTCGAGCTCTTCCCAACCCTTTTCGTCCGACTCCAGGGACAGGAGAATCGATGACACATCGCTGAAATCATCCAGCACCTGAACTGCAAGCACCCCGGCCGGCAAAAGAAGTTTCTGCTGTATGAGCTTGTGTTTTATGACTCCCCAAAGTTCCTTTTTGCGGGTCTGGCTGCAGTTGAGGTCCACATAGATATAGGCCAGTCCGTCCTTGGACACGCATTCGAGGTTCTCTCTCCTTACTTCAGGAATGCCCAAAAGCATATCTTCGAGAGGTTTGACCAGATTCTGCTCCACCTCTGCGGCTGTGGCTCCCGGATATACGCCCACCACAAGACCCTGATTGATCTGGAAAGTAGGGAACTCGTCTTTGTTGATATAGAACAGGCCCACAATTCCCAAGATGCACATGGCCAATGTTGCCATACGCACCAATCCGGAGTGCTTTATGGAAAAAGCAACCAATCTTGAGACTATGGATTTTTCCATTTCCTATTGCAGCTTGACTTTCATGCCTGTAGACACCTTGGAGGTGCCTGCCACTATCACTTTGTCTCCACTTGAGAGACCTTGAATTACGCTCACTCCCTTTTCTGCGAAGGCTCCGGTCTGAATCCTGGTCTTATGAACCACATTCTCCGCATCCACTGTCCATACATATTTGCCTTCTGAATCGAGTTTGACCGCATCGGCTGGAATCACTATGGCGGAAGTCGCATCCTTAGCCAAAATCACCCTGCACACCATTCCGGCAACCGCATCGGCAGGCAATTCAGCAACTTGAACGATACATCTGTAGGAATGGGACAAAGAATGTGCTGTCAATGATTTGGATGTAACGGTGCCACGAACCTGCTCGTCCGAGCCCAGGAAACTGACCGTGACCTTAGTCCCGATTTCTATAGCATTTATCTCTGTTTCAGGAACTTGGAATTCCACACGTTTGGAAGTCGGATCGACTATGCTCACCAGGTCATCAAGAAGGGACACCCTTTCTCCACAGCGCTGCTCCAGTTTGTCAACGCAACAATCGTAAGGAGCCTTAAGAGTGCACTCTTCGAGGGCCGACTCGGCTGCCTTGGCTGAGGCTTCAGCCTGTTCCAGCTGGGTATTTATCTCCATCATCTTGAGCTCCGAAAGGCCTCCTTGATTATAGACTTCCGAAGCCCTCCGGTGCGCATCCCTGGCCTGGGCCAACTTGGCCGCAGCCGCCGCATTTGTGCTCATTACTGTCTGCGAATGCACATAGAGAAGAGGCTGACCTGCCTTAACTGACTGGCCTTCTTTTATATACACCTGATCCAAAGTACCGTTGTGAGGACTTTTCAGCGAAGAACGGCGTCCATATTCGAGACTGCCCACATAATAGCTGCTCATGCCCACATCCCTGAAATCCACGCTCAGCACCTCCACCTTCACAGGCTCGGGAGCCACCCTTGTCCTCTTGAGTCTGGCCTGACGGCATGAAGTAAGGGACAAGACTATAAGCAGCAATGACAAGTATCTGGTTTTCATGGCTATTTCTGATAATTTGCCACACAGTTGACGTGGCAGGATTCTATGACATAAGGCATGGCATCGACCAGACTGGAGAAACGCAGAGTATCTGATTCATAGTACATTTTCAGCACCATCATATCCCCTGCCTTGTAGCCTTCCCCTGAGACTGTCATAGGAAAAGTCCGGCTGGCATTGCCGGTGCTGACGCTCACCATGCGCTTCAAAGGCGAAAGTTTGATGGAGTCTCCTTCCAACTCTGCATCAAAAACCGCAGCTTCTCCGCCTACGCTGCTCAAGGTCATGACGGCCTGGCCGCGATGCTCTTCTATGCGCATTATGCCGCGTTCATTGACAAGTTGATAGTCGCTGAGCACGTCCAAAGTATCCTTGAGGGTCAGAATGCCGCTGGTGACATAGCCATAGCTTCCCCTGAAGAAGTCTATGCCTTCCTTCTTACAAGAAGAAACCGCAATAATGCCCAAAAGCATCAATGCGGCTAAAACGAATGATTTGAAAGTTTTTATCATATTTCTGTATTGAACTCTCTTAGGAATCTTATGTCGTTTTCGAAGTAGTGCCGCAAATCCTTGACCTGCCATTTCAGCATCGCAATTCTCTCAACACCCATTCCGAAAGCGAAACCACTGTATTTCTTGGAATCTATGCCGCTGGCCTCCAGCACGTTCGGATCGACCATGCCGCAGCCCAAAATTTCAAGCCATCCTGTTCCCTTACACACGTTGCAGCCCTTGCCTCCGCAAATGTTGCAGCTCACGTCCACCTCAGCTGAAGGCTCTGTGAACGGGAAGTAAGAAGGACGCATGCGAATCTGGGTCTGAGGACCGAACATCTCGCGGGCAAAGAGCAGAATGGCCTGTTT
>CAMFRR010000161.1 GCA_945982095.1 uncultured Bacteroidales bacterium | reverse complement strand
CGCCAATATAGACAAGAACCGATTGCGCAACAATCCCGAACTCAGACCCCATTATTCCTGTGACGTGTATAGCAAGATGGAGCTGGATTTGACCCACCCTCGGGAACAGCTGCGGGCCAAAGCCATAAAGAAACAGTGGTCATTCATCTTCGACTACATCGATACCTCCGATGTGTCGGGCGTGCCATATCTTCCAATTATGATAAACGAGTCTGTGACAAAGCGTTATCATAGCTCAAACCCGGATGTTGACAGGGAAGTGATAGTGGCAAACCGAATGTCAGGCGCCCAGCAGGAGAGCAATATACTGGCACAGTTCACAGGCTCCATGCACCTGAAAAACAACTTCTACAGCCAGTTCATAAATGCCTTCAATGTGGAGATTCCTTCTCCCATCAACAGCAATGGTCTGCTTTTCTACAACTATTTCATTATAGATTCATTGAATATAGATGGGCGCAAAACCTACATGGTGCGTTATCATCCTAAGACCTCAATCTCCACCCCTGCCTTTGACGGAGAAATGTTTGTGGATGCGGAAGAATATGCCCTGCGCAGCATAAAGGCCAAGATGGTAAAAGGCCAGAACATCAACTGGGTGAGAGACATGGTCTTGGAGGCTTCTTACAGCCGCTGCGAGGACAGCACCTGGTTCTATAAGTCTGACCGTTTCTATGCAGATTTCTCTGTCACTGCCAATGATTCTTCAAAATTCATATCCTTCATAGGCAACAGGACCCTGGAGTTCTCGAATCCTGTCTTCGAGAAGGTGGATTTCGACCACAATGCCAGCGTATCTTCAGTAAAAGAAGGGGCATATGCAAAATCGGAGCGCTACTGGGCCCAAGCACGCCCATATGAACTGAGCGGCAAGGAGAAAAGCATTTACAAGATGGTGGACAGGGTGCAGGACACCAAACTGTACCGTGGCCTCAGCGATGTGGTGCTCATGTTTGTCAATGGCTATATAGACAAGGGCCCCATAGGTTTCGGACATATACTCAAATTCGTGAGCTTCAATCCTTTGGAAGGCTTCAGAATGAGGCTGGGAATACGCACAAGCCCCCAGTTCAGCCGCAGAGACCGCTTTATGGTTTATGGTGCTTTCGGAGTCAAGGACTTGATGCCCAAAGGCGGATTTACATACGAACATATGTTCAGAAAGGAACCCACTTCCAAATTCAGCTTAGACATCCATTACGACGCCCTGCAGCTCGGAAGAGGCACTAATCAATTCAACGACGGCAACATACTCGCTTCAGTGTTGGGCGCAGGAAAAACCCAGAAGCTGTGTATGGTGTTGGATGGCAACGTTTTGTTCGAGCATGAGTTTACAAGCGGCTTCAATGCTTCCTTCGCTTTGGGTTACAGGGAGTTCTTTCCAACTCCTTTTGTACCTATGGTCCGCCCCGAGGGTTTAGCGCTACGCAGCGTTCCTTCCGCACAGGCCGCTCTGAGCCTGCGTTTCAGCAAGGACGAGAGCGTGACCCGAGGCCATTTTGTCAAGAAATATGTTCACAGCAAATATCCTGTCCTTACCCTTAACCTCAGCGCAGGCATCAGCGCCCTCAACGACAGGACTGTAGTCGGAGCTCCGGCTTTGGGAGTGAAGCCCTATCCTTATTTCATTCCTGAACTGAAGCTGGACTGGAAGGCCACCATTGCTCCTATAGGCATGACTCAGTTGAACCTCAGCGCTGGCACAATTGTGGGTAAGGTGCCATACACTCTGCTCCATCTGCACGAGGGCAACGGCACTTACCTGCTTGACAAGTCATCGTTCAGTACCATGGACTTTTTTGAATTCGCGTCCGACTCTTGGGTGACCCTGATGTGGGACCACAACTTCTATGGCTTTTTCCTGGGCAAGATTCCGGGTGTCAAGAAACTGCAGCTGCGCGAGGCCTTCACTTTCAAAGCTAGCTGGGGCCACCTGAGCCAAAAGAACAATGGTCTCAAAAATCCAGACGGCTCAGCAGGCGATGCCCTTCTTCTCTTTCCTGAAGGAATGCACACAATGGGCAAGATACCTTATATAGAAATGGGTTTTGGAATTACCAATATCCTCAGGCTTTTCCGTGTGGATTTCATATGGAGGGTCACCCACAGAAACGACCCGAGGCCCAAGCCACGAAACTTTGTCGTGAACGCGGGCCTCGAGATAAAATTCTAAGCGATTCTTATTCTTGATCCTGAGTCTCAGGCTCTTCGATTTCCAGCCACTGGAAGCCATAAAGCAATGCCTCAACCTGACGCAGGTAATGGCGCTTGTTCTTGCTCGGAGCATATACATAGGCTTCAATAGTTACCACATTAAGACCGTCTGGGCTATAGAAGCTGTGGCTTACGAAAGGGCCTCCCATGAAGTCGCCCTCAACCTCCCACAAGCCTCGCAGCTGTGCGAAGGTCCTGCCTTTGTATTTGGCGTAGCTGATTGTCGGTGGCATGAAAGTGCCTGTTGTCATATATGAACCTTCCACCATGCCCGGAACTTCTTCCTTGAGCACTTTGTTGCGGCGTGCAACCAAGGCATCCAGGCTCATCTGGCTCTCAGTGCCGTCAGCGGGATAGCTGTAAATGAAGAATCCCTGCTGAACCTTCACGGTCTCATATGAAATCCACATGAAATTGTTGTCCACCTTCTTGACAGAATAGCCGCTTGGGAACTCCATCCTGGCCCCCAAAAACTCTTCCACAGCGACTGCCACCTTCCTTTCCTGGTATGTGTGGGTGTTGACAATTATCCTGTCCCTTTCCTTCTGCTCTATAGCCTCAATGATGGTTTTGGAGTTCTCATCAAACAGATCGCGAGCTTCTTCTGCCGAGTTTGCATTGATGGTAACCACAATCTGCGGCTGAGCCCACTTGTCGTATTTGTAAACCACTCCGGGTTCTGTCACTGCCGAATTTACATTGAACACTATTATATTCCTGTGTATCTGGAACATATGTGAGAAATTCGATGGGGTGACAGTGGCCAGGTCGTAGAGAGGCTCTTTGAAAGGCAGCCAGGGACAGTCTGCGCACAGATAGCCTTGGACGCAGGATTTGAGCACGTCGTCCCACATCGGACGTTCTGCGACAACCAGTACTTCACCGGCCTTGCCGCTGATATTGGGGAGCAGGCCCTTGCCTCCTTTGCCTGTTTTGCAGGAAATGAAAACGCAGCACATTGCGGCAAGCAGGATGAGGGTTTTGCCCAGGAATCTGTTTACAAATGTCTTCATGTTATCGCGAAACTTAAATTATCTTATCAATCTTCCTATATCATTGCCGAAGGCTATGAAAAGCAGCAGCATAAGCAGGGCCATGCCTATCATCTGGGTGACCATAAGGAACTTGTCCGAAGGCTTGCGGCCTGTGAGCATCTCATAGAGGGTGAATACTATGTGTCCTCCGTCCAGGCCCGGTATAGGAATGAGGTTCATTACACCCAGCATT
>CAMFRR010000160.1 GCA_945982095.1 uncultured Bacteroidales bacterium | reverse complement strand
AGAGACAGTATCTCCCGTATGGCCATTCAAAGGAGAGTCTGAAGCAGCTTTGAAATATATAACAGCCGCCTCATCGGCATCCAACACCTCAGGGTATATGCTGATTCCGTCCTTTAAGCTTGAGATATCAATGTCAGGAGTATCTCCGGCTGTTCCAGGTGCCTGAGTTACCTTAACAGTGACATTTTGACCTGCGGAAGTAAACACCAACTCTGTGCTTCTCTCTTCAGGTTTGTTTGCCGTTACGCTAATGGTTACGAAAGAGTTGCCCTTCCCCTGCGTCATATCAGGCACACACCAATTCCTTCCTGTTTCCTGTGACAGAGTCCACGCTGCTGGAGCAGTGATTTTGAGAGTCTGCCTATCGGCCTCACCGCTGAACTCCAAATTATCGGGGGTAACGGTAAAAGTAGTCAATTCAGGTTTCTTACAAGCTGCCAGTGCCAAAAACAGCAGCAAAACTAAAGAAAATTTATTATGCATGACAATATCATTTGAATTGGAAGTTGGCGGTCCGGTCAGGGGCCGCCAACTTAATTTAGACAGCTCGACAGATTACTTGCTGAAAGCCATCTTTATGTTGGAAGTAGTGCTGCCGTCCCAGTCGAAGCTGATGCTGATGTTGAAAGTACCACCCTCGCCTGCAAGGAAGTTGCCGCCATTGTCAGATACGGTAAAGCCAGAAACCTCGGCTTGTCCGTGACCTATCCACGCACCGTCTATACGGAGCTTGAACTCATCGCCGTTTGCGAAAGCCACATTGCTCATGCTGAAGACATAGTTGCCGGCAAGAGTTGCTTCATCGGTCAGGGTCTTTGAGGTAAAGGAAGCCTTGTTGTCTCCAACAGGATCATCCCATCCGAACTTGCTGCCTGAAAGGCCTACCACGAAAGCAGAAGGATCTTTCACGCTTGGAGCTGCTCCACCTGAAACAGAGCCTTTACCATTTCCTTTGCTGAAATCCAGAGTAACGGTTGCGCCTTCAGTTACATTAAACCTTGCCTGGTCGCCGCCATTGCCACGATACTGGATCTTGCCGTCCTCGAAGAAGATGAACTCCATCTTCCACCAAGCGGCAGCAAATTTGCTGGTCTGGGTATACATACGGAGCTGGCCGCCTGCAGTCACTGTAGCTGAAACCGTACCGTCTGCATTCTGGGTAAAAGGAACACCGGTCCAGCCACCGAAGCAGTCACCCATACCATAAACGGTTGCTGGCTCGAGAGTTACGGATTTTTCAACGCAGTCCACATAAACCATATAGAGACCGGCCTGCTCAACCATATTGTTGTTTGGAGAGATGAAGCCTTCGTTGGTATCCAGACCTGTGAAATCATCTCCCCAAGCTTTCTTAGGGCTGAATTTGAACTCGGCATCGGTTGTGAAGTAATGGATTGCCCAGAACCTGCTGTCCTCACCGTTGATCTGAGTCATGGTCACGATGTCCTCAGAATCCCAGCTCCAACTGCCGCAGCCTGAAGCCTCATTACCGATAATGTACATCTCTGTAGGAAGAGGATCGCCAGCTTCTGCACCAGGATCGAACTCAGGGTGGTTGCCCTCACCCTCAGCGCCGTAAGCATCAGGATCAAGCCAGCAAGTAACCTCGTTAAGATTGTTCATCTTCAGGTAAACACGGTACTTGCCCTGCTTGATGTTGATATTGTCGCCACCCTTGCTCAGTGCACCCATGTCGCCACCATAGTTGATGTCCCAAGCACCGTCCATGCGGAACTTGAATTGGGTGTCTGAAGTAGCCTCTATGTCAGCATAGAATACTTGCTTGGTGTCGTTGAAACGCATAGATATATCATTATTCCAATCACCATTGAGGCCTATTACACCAACCTTGTCGAACATCATATTGGCTTTCATCAAAGCTGTGCTTGTGTCGAAAGTCAGATGGATGAAGTTCTTGTTGTAGTTCTTGATGTCTGAAGAACCTCCGTCAGCCCAAAGCTGAAGCTCAGCAGGATTCTCATCAGCCACGGCGTTCTGAAGGCCCCAGTTCTGGGTAGCGTCGTCCCAGCCTGTAGCCGTACCGCGTATCTTGAAGCCTTTTGATGCCTTGCCGAAGAAGCAAACCATACCGCTATACACGCTATTGTTCTCAAAGCTGAAGAGCTGCTGGGTCTTAGGGAAGTCTGACCAGTCATTGAAGTTGCCTATGACATATATCATAGGGTATACCTTCTCAGCTGCTGAGGCAGTACAATTTACAGTAATATAGTTGGACCATATTGGCTCATACTCACCAATCTGGGCAGCAACGCGGTAGTAAATAGGAGTAGCCACACCGGCCTCGATCTCCAGACCGTTGAAGAGAATCTGATTGAGAGACTCGAAATCAATCTCCTTTTCTGTAGCGGTGACACCAGAAGCTAAGGTAGCAGCTTTGCCTCCTTCAGAAACGCTAGCCTGAATAGAGTAGTTGATCTGGGTGTTTACGCCCAATTCCACAGGACTCCACTTGAAAGTGACCTTGTCCGTTGCCTGGTTCTTGGCGGTGATGACTATTTCACCTTCGATATTGGCAAGAACAGGGGCTTTGATGTCCTCAGGAGCGGGCAGCTTGGCCATTGGCTCTTTCACCTGACAGCCTGCAACCAAAACAAGGGCTGCAAGTGACGAAAATATGTTCTTTAATGTTTTCATGCTTAATAATTCAATCTTAGATTACCTGCCTGCATATCCGTCGTTCTGGTCGAGATCAAGGTTGGTTGCAAGCTCAGTCACAGGAATAGGAAAGAGTGTAAAGTGCTTAGGAAGATCCTGGCCTGCGAAGTTGCCGCCCTTGTATGTCCAGTTGTAGCCGCTTATCCATTTTCCGAAACGGATGAGGTCAGTACGGCGATGGCCTTCCCACATAAGCTCACGTGCGCGCTCTGCCATGAGGAAGTCAGCATCGATTGAACCTGGAGCATTTACACCGGCACGCTGTGCAAGTTGCTTGATCTGTGCGCTGGCGTTTCCACCGGTGTGCATGCAAGCCTCTGCATAGATAAGGTGGATCTCACCCAGACGAATAAGAGGGAAATCGATGTCAGAGAAGCTCTTTGTTGCAGCAGTTGCAGCAAAATCAACAGGGTCCATGTCGTGAGGCACGTTGTTGTATTTAAGGAAAGACCATCCGTTTATGAAGCTGTCAAGTTTGCCTTCCATAGACTGCTTACGGCCTTTGATATAGAAATAGTGGCCGCGTTTGTCCTTGATATCGTATTCTCCTGTTGTGAAATCAGCTGAAGAAGGAGAGAAGTAGGTCTGGACAAAATGATCAGGAACACGGTTGCCGGCCCATCCGTTGGAAGTACCGTTGATATTGGCAGGACCGTCATCAGCGCTTACTGTAGAAGCTGTCATATAAGTGGTGCCACCATAAGACTGTATATGTGTTGCATCATAAGCCTGTCTCTTATACACATCTCCGAGCCCACGAGACGGACTCCTAT
>CAMFRR010000159.1 GCA_945982095.1 uncultured Bacteroidales bacterium | reverse complement strand
ATAGGAGTCCGTCTCGTGGGCTCGGAGATGTGTATAAGAGACAGATCATACAACATGAAAAAGATACTTTCATTATTTGCAGTGGCGGGCGTCATGATACTTTCGCTTGTATCCTGCAACAAGTCGCTGAAGGAGATCACAGACGTGGACTACACCCGCGTCCTGACTCCAACCGCGCTTGAAGCCACTGTCACCTCCGCAGGCGATGTTGTGAGCTTCAACTGGAGCAAATCCAAGGGTGCCACAGATTTCGAATTGGAAATCTATACAAATCCTGAATTGGAGGGCAGCCCCATTACACTTACTGTCCCTGTTGGACAGCTTCCTTACAGCCACAAGCTCGTAGCTGATGAGACTTATTATTATCGCGTACGAGGCATTGATGCCGACAATATACTCGAGCCTTCAAAATGGGCTGTATATAAAGATGAAAACACAGGTGAGACAAAGTCCATCAAGACCTACGCCATCAAGCCATCTGTAAGCCCTTACGTCTCTGCAAGGACATCCACTTCCATAACTCTGGGCTGGACTCTCGAAGAGGGCGACACTGAGATTACCCACATTCTGGTGAAGGACGCAGAAGGTACAGAGAGCGAGTTCAAAGTAGCTTCAGTGGGCAACGGCATAGAGGTGACCGGTTTACAGCCATCACATTTCTACAGCCTTACAGTACATTTCAAAAGTGCCAACCGTGGTTCTGTAACTGCATGGACACGTCCTTCAGAGGATGGTTCAACCCCAGCAATCTGTAAAGACACCGCAGCCATCAAGCAGGCTTTCCGCGATAAGGCCCCTAAGATTGTCATTCCTTATGCTGACACCACATACGTAGTGGGCGAAATGCAGGTAAGCGGTGACATGGTGGTAATAGGCGTTTCTGACGAGACCGGAGCAAAACCTTCAATAGCCGGACGTTTCACAGCAACTGCCGACCTGAAATCCCTCCATGTAGAGGATCTTGACATCTCTGGTGCCCAGGTTCCTGTCAATGAAGACGGTACAGGCGGAATGAGCATTCAGGCCCACCTCTTCACTGCAGCTGCAGGCAACTACACATCGATTGAGTTCGTAAACCTCAACGTATCCGACTTCCAGCGCGGTCTGTACTACGACAATGCAGGCGGTAAAGTATCAGGCCACATCCTGTTCGACGGTTTGAGGGTAGACAATATCCTGGGCAGCGGCGGTGACAACATAGACATACGTAAGGCCGGAAATGTAGAATCCATCATAGTAAGGAACTCTACATTCAACGGTGGTACCCGTACTTTCATGCGTGTTGATGCAAATCAGACAATAGGCGCAATCCAGATCAAGAACAACACATTCAACAACATGTGTTATGACGGCTCAGCCCTCAAAATAGGCGGCAGCAATGTCCAGGGTCTGTTCGCAGTCAAATCAGCACCCGGAGAATACAATGTTTCCAACAACCTCTTCCTCAACAATCAGTGCTGGCTCATAGGCTCAAATACTGCCTGTGTGGTTCCTGCATTCGTGAACAATTACTACTACAACTGCGTACCTGAGTTCTTCACTTCCGCAAAACTTGACGGAACCGGAGCACGCGCAGACATATCAGAAGAAGTGGCAGTGGCTGAGGGCGGCATGGTATTGACTGCCGATCCTTGCCAGGACTCTATGGGCGGCATATTCAACCTTGTTGAGAATGCAGTAATCAAGGCCGCTGTGGGCGATCCACGCTGGTTCCAGCCTTATGTATACATTCCAGAAGACCTTACACAGGACGTAACCAAGGCTGTTCACAACTGGAATTTTGGTGACAGCAAGACTTTCTACAAACATGCCGATGTTGACATGGTGCGTGACGGAATACGTTTCCATGTAGGCGGAGCTCCTGTTGTATTCGATGGAGCACTCTCCTTCCCTGATGCTGATTCAAAACTGTCCATCAAGGTTAACCAGAAAGGCTCACTTGTCATTTCTACCCAGAACAATGGCGCAGGCAACGCATCTGTAGTATTCTACTGCGAGGACAAGTCCGTTGGCGCAGTTACCGCTGACGCAGAGAACCAGCAGATAGTATTTAACGAGATAGTGCCTGAAACTGAAACACTTATCTATATCTGCCCTACCAATGCCGTTCGCATCACTGCCCTGCAGTGGAATGCAGAGGAAGAGTTCGTGTCACAGAAAGTGCTTGATACCCCAAGCGTGAGCCTCAGCACCAAGAAGCTTACTCAGGGAGAGGAACTTACAGTATCATGGTTTGCAGTTGCAAATGCCGCTTCTTACCAGGTAAGCGTTGATGAGGGCAAAGCCACTTCAGTCACTGAGCTGGAAGCCGTTGTCAAGACCGGCTCTCTCACTCCAGGCGAGCACACTGTGAAAGTGGTGGCTGTTCCTGCAGGCTGGGATCTGCTCCGTACAGCTTCAAAAGCTGGTGAATCCGCACTCGAGGTCAAGGAAAAACCAGCTCCAACTCCTGGCGGTACAAAAGGAATGATAGTATTTGACGAGTATGTGGGAGCAAGTCCTGCAAGCATTGAAGACGGCAGCCTGAAACTGAATTTCAACAATGGCGGCAGCAAGCAGGTAATTGATGCAAATACTGCATATTTCGGCACTCCTGAGAGCTACACCAAGTTTACCAGTCGTCTCAAGACAGGAGGTAAATCTAACGATACCAACGGCATACAGATTGTGATTGCTGACGGAGCTGCAGGCAAACTCAACATTTACGCCCGTACAGGTTCCAACTCGGCAACTGACCGCAATGTGGTGATTACAGGTGCTGCAGGTGAGATTTTCAACGAGATTATGCTCGAAAGCAACTCTGTTGTAACTTCTATTGAAGGCGCTGACACCAAGGTATATAGCGTATATTCTTGCGACATTGAGGCCGGTACTTATGAAGTGACATATCCTGTAAATGGTGTAAACTTCTATGGTTTCGAATTCGTACCTGCCGGTGGTGCTTCAAGCATTGATCTCGTGTGGGATTTCTCAAGCGAGCAATGGGTATCATCCATTACTACTTTCGTTGCAGCCAACACCAACTCGTCAGATTGGAATATGGAAGTGGACGGTTTGAAAGTGCTTTCAGGTGGCGGTTCCATCAAATGGAATAAAACTGCTGAGGAAGTTTACTATATACAGCCCGGTGGCGCAGGTTCAAGCAGCAAACGCTACTTTGAATTTGAAGCGAAGGCTGATGGCGAGCTCAAGGTATATGCTTCCAATACAGGCGATTCAGAGGACCTCACCCGCATGGTAACGGTAAAATGCGGAGAGAACGAGCCTGAGTCACAGGCTGGCGGTTATGCTGCCAAGGATGGAGCTCACGAACTCAGCTACAATGTGGTTGCCGGTACTGTCAGGGTATACCCTACAGGCAATGGCCTCAGATTCTACAAAATGGAATTTCATTCAAAATAGTACCGGATTGGGCACGCCCAAAATGATATAAAAATAACATAAGCCTCGT
>CAMFRR010000158.1 GCA_945982095.1 uncultured Bacteroidales bacterium | reverse complement strand
GAAACAAAAGCTGTTTGTGTAGATTGACAGGAGGCAGCGTGCCGGCAAGCAGGTTTCTCTTGTGGAAGGCTTCGTGGGACGTGAAGAAGATCTGGCGGAACTGGGACGTGAGCTCAAGAAGAAGTTGGGTGTAGGCGGCAGCGCCAAGGACGGACAGATTGTGATTCAAGGAGATTTCAGGGACAGGACCGTGGAACTTCTGCTAAAACTGGGATATAATGCCAAACGAGGTAATTGAAGCCATAGGCTCGGCCGCAGTGTTGCTGGCTTTACTGATCTGCACGGGTGACCTGGTGGATCTGGGACCCAGCCTGGTGGGCTGCTTCCTGCGCTGGAAGGAAAATGTAGCCCTGTACAACAACATGAAACTCAGGCGCAAACGCAACAAGCTGGCGTTGTGCATAACTCCGGCTATCCTGCTTGTATTTTCGCACTATCCCATTTGGAACATATTCGAGAATACCAGCCCCTTGATTGCCTACTGCAATATGGTGATTGTTTTCCTGGCTTACCTTCTGCTCAGAGTCTTGTGCAGGCTGGTTTTCTGCCGAGGGGACTATGCTGCCAAGGAATTCGACCAGCAGGCGGACCTTGTCGTTAATTATTTCATTATTACATCAGTTGTGCTCTTCGCGCTTTTCGGCTCTTGTAGACTGCTCTGTGTGCCGGATGAACTCGTAGTCAGGATACTTTTATACAGTTCGGCTGCAATTTATTGCCTGTTATTGGTAAGAGAAATGCAAGTTTTGAACTCAATACGAGGATTTCTGCCGTCTTTTTTGTATCTTTGCGCCCTTGAAATTTTGCCAACCGGTATTCTGGTGGCTTCTCATTACTTTTTATAAGACATGCAGGTTAACAAGATACTTATTTCTCTGAACACTCCGGCGGCAATGGCCCCATACGAAACACTTACTGAAAAATATGGAGTAAACTTCACATTCAGCCCCTTCTACAAAATAGAAAAGCTCAGTTCGATAGAGATGAGGGCTCAACACTTCAACATAAGCGACTACAGTGCCGTGGTATTTTCTTCCAGGACTACCATTGATGCTTTTTTCCAGCTTTGCGAAGAGTTGCGCATGAAAGTATCTGAAGATCTGAAATACTTCTGCACCAATGACAAGGTGGCAATGTATCTCCAGAAACACATTGTCTACAGAAAAAGGAAGATTTTCTATGGAGACGGCACACCTTCATCAGTCATTGGGCTTATCACCCCAAAGCACAAAGAAGACAACTTCCTGATTGTAACAGCTGACTCACCTGTGAGCAGTCTCACACGTGCATTTGACGCCACTCCGTACAAGCATCAGAGTATGGTGTTTGCAAAGAGCGTATCCTCTGACATGTCGGCAACCAACCCTGCAGATTACGACATGCTGGTTGTCTACAACAAGGCCGACGTGGCTTCGCTCAAAGAGAATTTTCCTGATTTCGTGCAGGGAGACACAGCTCTTATCGTATATGGCGGCGAGCCTATCAGGAAGGCGGTTACGGATGCCGGCTTGAGCATAAGCTTATCAGCCCCCAATCCCGAATGCAAGTCGGTGATACAGGCCATAGAGCAATATTTGCAGGCACATAATTAAGTGAAAACAAACGGCCTATCCAAGAAAGAACGTCTTTGCAACGTCAAGGCTATCGGAACGCTGGTAGCCAAGGGTCGCTATGTCAGCCATGGAAGCCTCAGGTGCTGCTATCTTTTGACAGGCAGCGAAGAAGAGCAGAATATATGCAGAATTGTGGTGTCTGTGCCCAAAAGGCTTTTCAAGAGAGCAGTGAAGCGTAATCTGCTCAAGCGCAGGATAAGGGAAGCCTACAGGCTCCAGAAGTCTTTATTGGAGTCTTGCAACGCAGACCTGATGTTCGTCTATTGCAGCAAGGAAGTGGCCTCATTTCAGGACATATACAGCGACATGACTGTATTGCTCAAACGAATTGCACAAAAATGAGTACAAGGGAGGCCATAAGGAAAGCTGCCATTTTCCCCTTTGTACTGCTCATCCGCTTTTATCAGATTTGCATTTCACCATACAAGGGCGGACCAAGCTGCCGCTTCACGCCCACTTGCAGCGCCTATGCCATGGAAGCCTTGCGCAAGTACGGTCCATTCAAAGGCGGGTGGCTGGCCCTGAAGCGCATCTTGCGTTGCCATCCCTGGGGAGGCAGCGGTTATGATCCTGTACCTTAGAGCTTTATCGCCCCACACTCCAATTTGAGCATGAGTATCTTGTATACGCTCTCTTCTATTCGTGAAAGGCTGATTTCTCCCGACTCAACAGCTGCCAGCAAGCCGTTGTAGGCCATAATGAAATCTGCAGGCATCAAGACTATGTCCACTCCAGCCTTTACGGCCATCACAGCTGCCTGAGCACTGTCATATTCCTTTGAAACGGCTCCCATGGCCATGGAATCAGTGATTACTATGCCCTTGAATCCCAGCTCTCCCTTCAATTTTCCGCTTATCATATATTCAGAAAGAGTGGCGGGCAGCTTGTCGCCTGTAACCTCGGGAGCGCTGACATGGCCCACCATCACAATAGGTACGCCGGCATCGATGGCTGCCTTGAAAGGAAGGATTTCACATTGGAGCATCTGGTCCCAATCCTTTGAAACTGAAGCGCAGCCGTGATGAGAATCGGCAATAGTATCCCCATGCCCAGGGAAATGCTTTACGCAAGGCACTATCCCGGCTTTGCGCAGGCCTTCCATATATTCCGGTACGAGCCTTGTGGCTTCTTCTGCAGATGTTGACAGGGCCCTTTGGCCAATCACAGTGTTGAGGGGATTTGTAAACACATCCGCAACGGGTGCGAAATCCACATTGAAGCCATACTCCTTGAGATAGCTGCCTATGGCGAAAGAGGCCTCCCCTACTGGGGTTGTGCCGGCTTCAACCATCTTTCCCATATTGGGGAAGCGGGGAACGTCGAAAGCATCGTTGCCTGCAATTCTCGCCACTCTGCCGCCCTCTTCGTCTATACACAACAGAGGTGAAAACAGCGCATTCTGCAGCGAATCGGTAAGATGCTTAAGCTGCTGGGGATTCTCTATGTCATATGCAAAGAGGCAGTAACCTCCCACTGGATGCAGAGCCAGGTCCATGTCGGCGGTAATGGCCGTTGTGCGCACAATGAACATTTGGGCCACTTTTTGCTCAAGGCTCATGTGCTCCAGGAGATTCGTAGCAATTTCTTCATTCGTGAGAACAGGCTTGTCTGCCCCAAGCAGGGCGGTAAGCAGCAAAATATTCAGGAGTTTTTTCATATCTTTGCAAGTTAATGATAAATATGGGAAAGGCAAAAAATATTATCTTGAGCATATGCGCGATGCTGGCCATGGCGCTGGGCAGCGAAGCATTTGCCCAAGACGGATATACACGCCTGGGCGGAAAGCTTATGCCATATATTGTGGAAAAGGGAGATACCATATATATGCTGTCTCTTATACACATCTCCGAGCCCAC
>CAMFRR010000157.1 GCA_945982095.1 uncultured Bacteroidales bacterium | reverse complement strand
TGCTCATTGGCGCATATGCTTCCCCTACACAGATATACGGAAGCAAGGAATGGAACATGCAAGGCTTCTGCTCGCTTGCAAAGGCTAAGGCAGGTCAAGGCTGCAAGCTCATAGTCGGGGGGCCAGACATTGGCAATTGGGATTCCGATGGAAAAGTGAGCCAGGAGAAGGAAAACGAGGCTGTCACCAAATCCGTATGCGCCTGCATAGATGCCTGTGACGGATATTTTCTCTTTGATATGGTGCATCTCAGGAAAGCCGGACAATGGGATTTTGTGAAAGCCGGAATTGATGAATACCTCAGCAAGATAAACAATTGAAATGAAAAGATATACAATAATCTCTACCCTCCTGGCTCTGGCTTGCCTATGTGCATGCGGCAATGTTCAGAAGGAAAGCAAGAAGGATATGATAATGTGGATGGACCTCAGTGCCAACTGGGTCAAATTCACCGAGCCTGATTCGGTGGCCCTTTATCTGGACAAAACAGTGGAATGTGGATTCAATATAGTAGTGGTGGATGTGAAAAATACAGATGGACATGTGGCTTATAAAAGCAGCATAGCGCCAAGACTGCTGACTTGGAAGGGCAAGTCCATCCCTGAAGACTATGACTACCTGGAAACTGTGACCCGACTGGCACGGGAACGCGGCCTGCAGGTGTATGCAGCCTTCAACCAGTTCGCCGAGGGACAGGGTCTCCTCAAGCGGGGCCCTCTCTTCGGTGATAAGGCCCATTGGCAGAGCATGAGCTATGTTCCGGGCAAAGGTATAATTCCTGCCACCACCATAGAAGGCAAGACAGTGGCATTCACCAATCCTGCCCTGCCGGAAGTCCAGAAATACGAACAGTCCATACTTTGTGAGGTGGTCCGCAATTATGATGTGGACGGTGTAATGCTTGATCGCTGCCGCTACGATAACATAAGCAGTGATTTCAGCGACTTCTCACGCAAGGCTTTCGAGACCTATATAGGTCAGAAGGTGGAACGCTTCCCCGAGGATATATATGAGTGGGTTCCAACTGCCGAAGGCAAATATGAAATCAAGCGCGGCCCTCTGTTCAAAAAGTGGGTGGAGTGGCGTGCCAGCGTGATTTACAATTATTTCAAAGACACCAGGGAAGCAATCAAGGCAGTGCGCAAGGATGCAATACTTGCAGCCTATACCGGGGCCTGGTACCCAAGCTATTATGAGGTTGGAGTGAACTGGGCCAGCAAGGACTATGATCCGAGTCAGGACTTTGACTGGGCAAGCGAAAACTACAAGGACTACGCTTATGCCGAACTGCTGGATTTGTATACCAACGGCAACTACTATTGGGATGTGACCCTGGATGAGTATCACTCCAAAGACGGATATGTGCTCAACGAAACAGACAGCAAGGCTCTGAAAGGCGATCATCTCTGTGTGGAGGGAGCTTGCCAGTACTCACGCAAGCTGCTCTGTGGCAAGCCTTTCCTTGGAGGAATGTATGTTGAGACCTACAAGCAGGATGTGGAGCAGTTCAAGAAAGCTGTCAAGATGAACCTCAAGGAATCTGACGGATTCATGCTCTTCGATATAGTGCACATTATCCAAAGAAACTGGTGGGACGCTTTGAAACAGGCAGTACAGGAGTCGGAAGAACTCTGAGAGCCGACTCGTTGGATGCATTGAGAGGATATGCGATCGTCACAATGGTGTTGGCGAGCGCTATCCTTTCATATGCTTTGCCTGGCTGGATGAGCCATGTCCAGACTCCACCTCCCGATCATGCCTATCATCCTGAGATTCCCGGAATTTCATGGGTGGACCTTGTATTCCCCTTTTTCCTCTTCGCTCTTGGAGCGGCTTTGCCCTTTTCTCTGGGCTCAAAGCTCAGCAGGGGAGAGTCGGGGTTGAAACTGGTGGCGCTTTCGGCGCTCAGGGCCCTGAAACTGGCCTTCTTCGCCATTGTCCTTCAGCACGTGTATTCCCCTGTGCGTGTAAGTGCGGACAATCCTGCGTCCTGGCTCATTCCCATTTCAGCTTTCGTGGCGCTTTTTTTTACATTCTGCCGTTTCCCCGGAAATATTCCTAAAACCCTCAGGGCAGGAATACACGTAGTGGGCTATCTGAGCTCTATATTGATAGTGCTGCTGGCCTGTCGCTTCTATCCCAGGGATTTCTCCTTGAGCCGCAGCAACATCATAATTCTTGTGATGGCAAACATGGCCTTTTTCGCATCTCTGGCCTATATCGCCACCTATCGCATGAAACCTGCTCTCAGGCTCTTGCTTGTGCCATTGGTGATGTTCATACTGCTGGCCGAGGGCTCATGGCAGCAATGGCTGCTGAATGCCACACCGGCTCCGTGGCTATACAGATTTGCCTATCTCAAATATCTTTGCATAGTGATTCCGGGTACAGTGGCTGGAGATTACCTTCGAGATTCATTGAACTGCAACTGGCGCCACTATGCCAGCCATGACAAGTCTGCGATAATGCTCATAATGTGCCTTGGTCTGGTAATCCTGAATCTTTGGGGCCTGTATACCAGAAACCTGGAGCTCAATTTGATCCTGACTCTCATGATGCTGGCCGTTTGCATTGGTCTTTCTGCAGAAAATGAGTTTTGGCGCAGGCTTGTGCTCTTGGGGTCCATGCTCCTGGCATTCGGCCTTTTTGCCGAATCCTTCCAGGGTGGCATCAAGAAGGATCCAGCAACATTGAGCTATTTCCTGACAACTTCAGGCCTGGCCTGCTTTGCTCTGCTGGCTTTCGACATTCTGTGCGGAGTGTTCAACTGCAACAGATCCATGTCGGTACTGCTTATGCCTGGCAAGAATCCAATGTTGGCCTATGTCACCACTTCCTTGCTTGTGAACCCCCTCTTGCAGCTCACATCCCTGTGGGATCTGCTGGGAATGATGGATTACCATCCTGTGGCGGCTTTCATGAGGGGAGTCATAGTGACAAGCATCACTGTGGCCGTCACGATCTTATTTACCAAACTCAAATGTCTTTGGAGAACATGACAAAGAAATCATCAATCTTGCTTTCCGTTTTGCTGTTTGCTGCCGTGCAGCTTGCCCCGGCACAGCCATCGTCAGCACAGCCGACTTCAGAACTGATACAGTGGCATGATGCAGCCTCACTCCCACTTTTCGGAAAGGCTGTCCAAGATACATATTCACGCTACTCCCGCCTTCCGGCCTCTTACGAAAGCAAAAGCCGTAAGGAATTGTGGAATCTGGGACAGAACAGCGCAGGCTTGTATCTGCGTTTCCGCACTGACTCAAAAAACATATCGCTGCGCTGGACTTCGCTCCAGAACAATTGGATGAACCATATGACCCCTACGGCCATCAAGGGTCTGGACCTGTATACCCTTGAGCCTGAAGGCTGGCGTTTCGTACGCAGTGCAAGACCTGGTAAAGAGGCCTGCAGTGAGTGTAAGGTAATTGAGAATATGGATGGCAAGGAACGTGAGTATATGTTGTACCTGTCTCTGTATGATGGCGTCAGTTCTTTGTATCTGGGT
>CAMFRR010000156.1 GCA_945982095.1 uncultured Bacteroidales bacterium | reverse complement strand
GGAGATGTGTATAAGAGACAGTCTAACCACAATAGCGTGGAAGATTGGGGACAAGGTGACTTATGCTCTGGAGGGATCCATATTCGTGGCCGGTTCTGTGGTCCAGTGGCTGCGCGACGGCTTGGGAATAATAAGCAAATCGTCTGATGTTGAGGCTCTTGCAGCTTCGGTTCCTGACAATGGTGGAGTATATATGGTTCCGGCTCTGACCGGCCTCGGCGCTCCTTATTGGGACCAGTACGCAAAAGGAAGCATAGTGGGTCTGACCCGTGGTTCGACAGCGGCCCATATAGCGCGTGCGGCCCTCGAGGGCATTGCTTTCCAGACTATGGACATAGTTTCAGCTATGGAAAGGGATGCTGCCATGCCTCTTGGGGAACTCAAGGTGGATGGCGGCGCATCACGCAACAACCTTCTCATGCAGTTCCAGGCAGATATACTCAAAACCAGGGTTGTAAGACCTCAGGTTACTGAAACTACAGGCTTAGGTGCGGCTTATCTCGCCGGCCTCGCAGTGGGCTTCTGGTCAGATATGGAGCAGGTAAAGAGCCAGTGGAAGGCAGAAAAGGTCTTCGGGCCTTCAATGGATGATGCTCAGGTTGAAAAGGCCAAGGAGGGCTGGACTTGGGCTATTGAACACACACTATCAGGCAAACAATAAATACAGACAATATGAATCCATATTTTGCGGAATTTCTCGGAACCCTTGTTCTTATACTTATGGGTGACGGAGTATGCGCCTGCGCCAGTCTGGAGAAGTCCAAAGGCAAAGGTGCCGGTTGGATAGTTATAACCATGGCCTGGGGATTTGCTGTAATGTGCGGAGTCTTCATAGCGGGCCCTTATTCGGGAGCGCACCTCAATCCTGCCCTCTCTCTGGCTCTGGCCGTTTCAGGCTCTCTGGCCTGGGAGATGCTTCCGGGCTATGTGCTTGCACAGATGGCGGGAGCTTTCTGCGGAGCATGCCTGGTGTGGTTCTTCTACAAGGACCATTATGATGCGACAGAGGATCCTGACACAAAACTGGGCACTTTCTGCACCGGTCCTGCAATACGCAATCTTTGGCGTAACTTTGCCTGTGAGTTCATAGGCACATGTCTGCTTGTGTTCTGTATACTTATGTTCGCTACCCCTGGCGATACTCCGGATATTGGATTGGGCAGCTTAGGTGCAATACCTGTGACCTATCTCATAATCGCCATAGGCATGTCTCTGGGCGGAGCCACCGGCTATGCCATCAATCCTGCCCGAGACCTTGCTCCGCGTCTTGCCCACGCCCTTCTCCCATTCAAGAGCCCTAAGAGGGACAGCGACTGGTCCTATGCCTGGGTCCCTGTACTGGGCCCTGTTGCCGGCGCCCTCTTTGCCGCCCTGTCCTTCATGTGGATATTTTAAGATTTGTTTCATAAAACAAATGGTAGTATCTTTGCAGGTATAACCCTGACAAATGAAAATCATTATTATGAAAAAGTTCTTTTTATCCATTGCTGCGGCAGCCGCCCTGATGTGCTCCTGCTCTCAGAACAAAGTCCTCGACGAGAAGACTTTTGTCATCACTGAATTGAACGGAAGCGAGTATGTGCCTGTAACAGAGGTTGTTCCTACTATTTCGTTCTCTGAAGGAAAGCTCAGCGCCAACCTCGGAGGCAACGCCATGTTCACAACTTACACAGAGGGAAGGAAAGGCTCACTCGAACTTTCAGAGATAGGAATGACACGTATGCTCGTGCCTCAGGAGTTCCGTGAAGACGAATTCGTGCAGGCCTTGGGCTCAGTGGCTTTCTTTACACTTGACGAAAGCGCCATAAGCCTGCTGGACAAAGACAATAAGGTCCTGATCAAGGCAATAGCCCGATAGAAGGATGGACTTGCTCATACGTATCCTCAAGGCCTTCTGGCAGGGAGCTACACATAAGACAGTGCTGCAGATGACGGCCATCTTCATTCTGGCCGGTGCTTTTGCAGGCATTGCAGGCCAAATAGGAGCGGTGGATGCTACAGTCGCAGCCACACTGCGCCTGCTGCCGGCCAAAATGCTCTATGCAGGGCTTTTCCTTACTTCCTGCATCATTTCCTTTTCTGTGGGCACGTCCGTGGGCACCATTGTAGCCGTCACCCCAATCGCAGCGGGAATAGCTGCCGATACGGGTGTCGGCTTGCCTTTTATGGTAGGCATAGTAGTGGGCGGCGCCTTTTTCGGAGACAACCTTTCCTTCATATCCGACACCACACTTGCTGCTACCAAGGCGCTCAGGGTCGAGATGAAAGACAAATTCAAGGCCAATATACTTACAGTACTGCCTGCCGTAATTCTCTGCCTTGCCATATATCTTATAGCAGGATTCAAAGCTGACATGATTATTCCGGAGCTTTCCCAGCCTCAGCTGTCCAGGCTCATTCCTTACATTCTTGTGATAGTCCTGGCCCTCTGCGGAGTCAATGTGCTTAAGATATTGGGAATAGGAATAATAGCCTGTGTCATTGTGGGCCTGGTTTATCCTGCGGATGCCGCTCATACTGTGGCCAGGATTTCAGGCGATATGGCCATGGGAGCCTGGCATGGAGTCCTGGGCATGACGCAAGTGATTATTGTGGCTCTGGTTGCGGGCGGTGCGCTGAATGTGATAAAGGAAGTGGGCTGGTTTGACGCCTTTGTGAATGCGCTTCTCAAGGTGGTAAACGGTCAGAGAGGCGCGATGGCCGTGATTGCTGCCATGGTCTCGGTTGTAAATATGATGACAGCCAACAATACCGTAGCCATATTGACTGTGGGCGGTGTTGCTTACGACATAGCCTCCAAATTTAAACTGGACCCCAGGCAGACTGCAGGAATACTCGACATGTTCTCATGTCTGACCCAGAGTCTTCTGCCATATGGGGCCCAGCTTCTCATGGCTTCAGCCTTGGCCGGAATAAGCGCGGTAGGAATAATTCCGTGGCTGTTCTATCCTATGCTCATGGGCATATGCGCAATCATCTCGATTTTGCGCCTGCCCAAGGCCTGATTGCACTATCTTTCGTGTATGGTGACCTGCAGTTTCGAATAGGCGCGTTCGGCTTTTGCCAGAGCTTCTTCCACGCTGTCTGCAGTGGCAAGTATTACACCGAAGCGACGGTGTCCGCAGACTTCAGGCTTTCCGAAAAGCCTGATTTGTACTCCGGGCTCGGCCAGTACCTCTTCAAGATTGCTGAACTCAACCTTGTCCGTATCTCCTTCTACAACAATAGCTTTTGATGCAGAAGGACCAAAGAAGCGGACTTCCGGAATAGGCAGGCCGAGAACGGCGCGGGCATGCAGGGCAAATTCGCTCATGTCCTGGGAAATCATGGTCACCATGCCTGTATCGTGAGGGCGCGGAGACACTTCGCTGAATATGACCTCATCACCCTTTACGAACATTTCCACTCCGAATATGCCATAGCCGCCCAATGCTCCTGTGATTGCCACCGCCATCTCGCGTGCCTTGGCCAGGGCCAGATCCTGTCTCTTATACACATCTGACGCTGCCGACGACTCCTTACGT
>CAMFRR010000155.1 GCA_945982095.1 uncultured Bacteroidales bacterium | reverse complement strand
TGATGAACATATTGGTAACGAAGTGTGCCTGCCATGCAACCTCAACGATGAAACGTACTGACATGCGGGTGTCAGCGTTTGCGCCGCAGAATGCGTCAACTACGTAAAGGTTCTTGTTGCAGAGCTCTTTCTGTGCGATCTCTTTAACAGTTGCCCAAGTTGACTCGCTCATTGGGTGGTTGTCATTCTTGTACTCATCCGAAGTCCACCAAACGGTGTCTTTGGATGTTTCGTCCATAACGATATATTTGTCTTTAGGAGAACGACCGGTGAAGATGCCTGTCATAACGTTGACAGCACCAAGCTCGGTGTTTTTACCCACCTCGAATCCCTCGAGGCCGGCTTTGGTCTCTTCAGCGAAAAGCTGCTCGTAAGAAGGGTTGTGCGCAATCACTGTAGCGCCAGTGATGCCGTACTTGCTAAGATCAATTGTAGCCATAGTTTGTATTAAAATAGTTTAATAGTGTTTTTCATTTATCCTTACAAATTTAAGCATTTTTTTACAAATAAAAAAGTACTTTAATCCATATTGTATCGCTTATGCTTTGCAAACGTCACAACGCCCGCAATCAGGCGCCTTATCCTGACCGAAATACTTCAGAAGCTGCCGGCTTCTGCACTGTGAATTGTCCTGAACGAAAGCGTTCATGGCTTCGGCCCTTTTGAGCGTGGATTCCTTGAGGCGGCGGTACAGCTCGGGCCTGAGATTGACGTCCTTGGGGTAGAGGCGGTTGTTATAAAGGTATATTATGTCCGATATGGCGGAGGGTATATATCTTATTATATGGCGTATGGACAGCTGGTACAGAATCTGGTGGAGCTGGGGCACGGATATGCCTGTGGCGGCACAGAGGCGCTTTTCATCCACAACGCAGCTTTGGGAGAACACTCCTTCGCAGTGGCGCATTATCCATTCCATCACCAGCTTCATGCTCTCGTTGTCGTAGCTCAGCTCATACAGCTCGTTGCGCTGGCACACTATCTGAACCCTGGTGGGAATTTCCACCTGTTCCGATACAGACCACAGACCGCATCTCTCAATGTACTTGATTGCGTTCCATGCCTGAGCCTGCTTGAGTTGGAAGGCTTTGCTGAATTCCTGAAGATTGAAGCGCAACTGTCTTCCCATGCCCTGTTCGTATGGGATTCCGTAGAAGGAGTGGACCTTGTGGTATATGCCTTCCACAAAATCCAAATCGGGGAAGGATTCGCAGGCGGTATTCATGAGCCTTTTGAAGTCGGAAGCTTCCCAGAACAATATGCACTCCGAGTCCTTGCCGTCACGGCCAGCCCTACCTGCCTCCTGGAAATAGGATTCAATGCATTCCGCCGGGCCGCAGTGAAGTACAAAACGTACGTCAGGCTTGTCTATGCCCATTCCGAACGCATTGGTACACACCATTATACGTATATTGCCACGAATCCAGGCCTCTTGTTTGCGGCTTCTTTCCTCGCTGCTAAGGCCGGCATGATAGAAATCGCTGCTTACCCCTTCTGCCCTCAGAAACGCAGCTATCTCTTCGCAGCTGCGGCGGCTTCGGGCATAGACTATGCCGCTGCCGGGATGAGACTGGCAGTAATCCAGGATTTTTCCCCTCTTGTTGGGGGTAGGGCAGCAGCGGTAGGCGAGGTTGGGCCTCTGGAAATCTCCGCGAATAAGCTTCTTTTCCTTGAATTCAAGCCTCTCCATTATATCCTCGCATATTTCGGGGGTGGCTGTGGCCGTGAGGGCTATCACTGGGGCGCCTACATATTTCCGCAGGGCGGCTATCTGCAGATAACAGGGCCTGAAATCATAACCCCATTGGCTGATGCAATGGGCTTCGTCCACTACTATATAATTGATATTCAGGGCGCCCACCCACTGTCTGAAAAGATCCGTGTGCAGGCGTTCGGGGCTGAGATACAGGAACTTGAAATCTCCGTATGCACAGTTGTTCAGAGCTGTTTCCACCTCCCGGCGACCCATTCCGCTATGTATCGCAAGGGCCTTGATACCTCGCCTCATCAGGCCTTCCACCTGGTCTTTCATCAGAGCTATGAGAGGGGTAATCACAATAGCGAGACCTTCGCGCAGCATGGCCGGAACATGGAAACATATGGATTTGCCGCCGCCTGTAGGCAATATTCCAAGCACATCATTGCCCTGAAGGGCCTCGGATATGATGGCCTCTTGCCTGAGGCGGAAATCATCATAGCCCCAGTATTGCCTGAGTATTTTTCTTGCCTGC
This sequence comes from uncultured Bacteroidales bacterium, assembly GCA_945982095.1. Classification (GTDB taxonomy): domain Bacteria; phylum Bacteroidota; class Bacteroidia; order Bacteroidales; family UBA932; genus Cryptobacteroides. Next base: position 1,310 of record CAMFRR010000155.1, on the reverse strand, counting down.
TCCAAATCCTTCATTGCCATATATTTAGCTTATTCGAGAACCAGTCCGTCGTAGGCCGGAAGAATGCTGAGTGGCCGCCCTTCGTAACTGCGGTTTTCGCTGGACAGACGCTCGGCAAGGTCGGTGTACTTGCCCATGGCGTGGCTCAGGTGGGTAAGATAACAATGCTGTATGCCCGCCTTGTCGCAGGCTTTCTTTGCGAAGTCTATGGCTTCTTCGAGGCAGAAATGTGAGTAGTGCGGAGAGCCTATCTTCACGCAGTTTATTGTTATGTATTCGGCACCCTCAAGCTTATGCCACTGGCTGTCGGGAAACTCCACTACGTCAGTGAGATAGACTATCTGTGCAAACCTGTAGCCCAGTATGGGGTAGCGTCCGCCCCTGTTGTGGTAAACCCGAATCGGAGTCACGTCGATGTGCTTTTCCTCCACCGGCCCGCAATTGCCCTGATGTACATAACCGTGGCCGGGCTCCCACACCAATATGGGGTCGTTGTAATGAGTATCTATCCTCAGATGATCCTCATTTTCAATGAGATGTATGCGCCACTCCGGTACTCCGGGATATTTGTTCTCGGAGAAGCAATATGGATATTCGCCCTTGAGCGACTCAAGCACATATGGTTCGCAATATATATGGCTGTCCTTGTGCTCGAAATAGTTGAAGGCACGCAGGTCGTCAAGTCCTCCAGTGTGGTCTTTGTGGTTGTGTGTCAGCAATATGGCATCAATGTGCCTGACTTTTTCACGCAGCATCTGATGGCGGAAATCCGGGCCTGCGTCAATCACCGTCCTGATTCCGCCCATGTCCACCATGGCGGCTGCGCGGCTGCGTTTGTCACGAGGATCTGTACTCATGCAAACGGGGCAGTCGCAGGCTATCATAGGCACTCCCTGTGAGGTGCCAGTCCCCAGAAATGTCAGTCTTGCTCTTGTTTCAGTCATATAGTAATACCCCAAATTTCCTTAATACGCCTAAAGCTCCATCTCGACTATGGAGTTTATAAGCCCCTTTTCATAAGGCACTTCCACCTTTATATAATTCTCGCTCCATCCCGTTGCCTTCCCGTCCTTGGTCCTCTGCTCGAACAGCACCTTGCTTTTCAGCCCTTTGTTGCTGGCAAGGAACTCTTCATGCAAGCTTTCGCACAAATCTTCCAATCGTTTGACCCTCAAGGTCTTGATGCTATCCTGTACCTGGTCCTTGCGTTCTGCTGCAGGAGTTCCGGGCCTCTTGGAGTAGGGGAATATGTGTATGAAAGCAGGCTTGATGACATCGCGCAGGAAGCTGTATGTCTGTCTCTTATACAC
>CAMFRR010000154.1 GCA_945982095.1 uncultured Bacteroidales bacterium | reverse complement strand
CCTCATCCTTAACATTATTCTTCAGGTCCAATATGTAGTAAGACTGGTATATGATTACATACGGATAGACCATAAGTGTGCTGAGGGAACGGAAACTCTTGCCCAGGAATACGAAATAGTTGAACTGCCCACGAGAAATAAGGGTTACATACAGGGCTACGAAGGCAGAACATACCACTATTTCCATTACACACCATGCGGCATAGTAGGAGAGACTAAGCCTCACACGCTTGCGCAGGAAATAGTAACTCAGCCTGCATATGAGCATACACCCAATCACAATGGTGAAAACTATTGCGATATTGAAAGGATAAATGTTGGAAATGGTGCTTATTCCATCGCCTGCGTGCAGCAGGTCGCACAAGGGTCTGACCTCATACAGGAGTACGCTCAGGAGAAGGAATAGCGGTATGACAAAAACATGCACAAGCAGTGAGGGCATGCTGTTTATTGACTGGGAATACTTCATTATTTAGTCAGATTTTGGTTGTGACGAAATCAATTGTACATATTTTTCGTCACAAATTTACCCTATTTTATCTTAATTTCAAAGGACTATGTCACATTTTGCATTGTTATGAAGCAATTGCTTGACAAAGGCCTTCCTTGAGGCTAACTTTGCATCAACTAAATATTCTATGCTATGGTAACGCTTCTATTTTACTTTATCCTTTGCAGACGTATAGACAGCCTGCCATCTTACCGGGAGGAGTAATTATTTTAGTTCTGCATAGTCGGAATTTGAATCAAGGCTCCATTCAGAAAGCCCGTAGGAAACGAAAGTTCTCCTGCGGGCTTTTTCTTTCATTGCATGATTTTTGCCAAATTCTGCACGACTTATTGATATTATACCTAACTTTACATTCATTTTAAATAAGTTTCGCAAGTGCGAGACTATGTGTTACGTATGAAGCTTTCAGAATTGAATATAGGCAGCAGTGCCAAAGTGACTGCAGTAAACGGAAATGACAATCTTCGTTTCAGACTGCTGGACATGGGTATTACCCCAGGAGTAAGCATAAAGCTCTTGAGCCGCGCCCCTCTGGGCGATCCCATTGAAATACTAGTACGAGGATATTGCCTTACCTTGGGATTATCCGAGGCTGAACGTATAGATCTGGTTGCAGAATCTCCAAAGCCACAACTCAAGAATGAAGCCTGTGCCCAGTGCAGCTTGTTTCAGGCAGGAAAATGCTCAAAGCCCTCAGATTCATCTGGAAAGGATTGCGATTTCGGCTACCTGCTTTCAGTGCCTTCTCAGAACCCTCACCCCGGCTATGGCGAGGAAGGCCGTTATCACAGGCATGAAGGCAAGGACAATAAGCTTCCTAAGGATACTGTGCTGAAATTTGCCCTCGTAGGCCAGTCAAACTGTGGCAAGACAGCCCTGTTCAATGCCATGACGGGATCTCAGGAGCGCGTAGGCAACTTCCCGGGTGTTACCGTGAAAACCAAAGATGCCCCTTTGCTTAAGCATCCCAATACTATGCTGACTGACATGCCGGGAGTCATAAGTCTTGATGTATACCCCTCAGAAGAGAATGTTGTCAGGGACTTCATCGCGAAGGAGCGTCCGCATTGTATCATTAATGTTGTAGATGCAAGCAATATTGAACGTAATCTCTATTTGACCGTACAGCTTCTTGGCCTGGGTATTCCTGTGGTACTGGCCCTGAATATGATGGATGAGGTAAGAAAGAACGGAGGTTCAATTCGTGTCAATGAGCTGGAAAGCGAGCTGGGAATTCCTGTGGTTCCTGTTTCTGCAGCCAAATCCGAAGGAATAAAGGAACTTATCGATCATGCCATGCATATCGCCCGATATTGCGAAACTCCTGCGCATCCTCCTCAGTTTATGCTTCCTTCGGATAGCAAAGACCCTGAGGCTGAGCTTTCGGACCTGAGGTATAACTTCATTGAGAGGCTTTGTGCAAATACGGTAATAAAGCCGCTTGAAAGCAGGGAATACAAGCGTAGCCGCAGGATTGACAAGATTCTTACCGGAAAATATACCGCTATTCCAATCTTTATGCTCATGATGGTCACCATTATCTATCTGAGCATAGATGTGCTTGGGGCTCCTTTACAGGACCTTCTGGACCGCGGTATAAGTTTACTGGCGGAAATGACAGATGCCTTACTGGTTAATGTCGGGGCAGGAGAGATGCTTCGTTCTTTGATCTCTGACGGAGTGTTTTCAGGAGTAGGCTCAGTTTTGAGTTTTCTGCCAATAATCATCATTCTGTTTTTCTTCCTTTCTTTCCTGGAAGACAGCGGATATATGTCACGTGTAGCCTTTGTCACTGACCGTCTTTTACGCAGCGTAGGTCTTTCGGGTAGGAGCATTGTTCCTCTGCTTATTGGCTTCGGTTGCTCAGTTCCTGCAATAATGTCTTCAAGGACCATACCTTCTTCAAGTGACCGCAAAAAGACCATACTTCTTATACCTTTCATGAGCTGCAGCGCAAAGATTCCTGTATATGCTTTCTTCTGCGATGCATTCTTCCCGGGTCGTGGAGGTTTAGTGCTCTCTTGCATGTATTTGGGAGGAGTTCTTATGGCTGTCTTGGTGGCTTTGGGAAATAAGCTTTTGGGAACTAAGACTGCTGCTGCCCCTTTTGTGATGGAGATGCCGAATTATCGTCTTCCACAGATGAAGAATGTGGCCAAGCTGCTGTGGGAAAAGGCTAAGGACTTCCTGACGAATGCCTTTACGGTTATATTTATGGCTTCCATAGTGATATGGTTCCTTCAGCATTTTTCTTTCAGCCTTACACCCGTTACTGACGGGGAGGGCAGCATTCTGTATTGGCTGGCCGGTTTCCTTGCCATTATTTTCCAGCCTTTGGGAATAGGCCATTGGAAAATTGTTACTGCCCTCATTTCGGGCTTCATAGCAAAGGAGAGCATAGTTTCTTCGCTCGAGGTTTTGGGGGCAACCAGTCTTCTCACTCCGGCTTCTGCCATTTCAATGTTGGTGTTCTGTCTGCTCTATACTCCTTGTGTAGCTGCTACTGCAACTGTGAAACGTGAGTTGGGCGGCAAGTATGCAATCATAATGGTGGCTTTCCAATGTGCTTTGGCCTGGTTTGCCGCATTCATTGCTTATCAGCTTGCTTTGTTGCTAATGTAGCAGTTTCGAACGCTTGACCTTGAATGAGATTCCGGCCGAGCGCAGCAAGAGCAGGGATTACAAAAAAAGAAAGGGCTTTGCGATGACGAAGCCCCTTCTCTTTTGCAAGCGCCAATACTATGCGCCGAAGTTATCGTAGAGTATGCTCTCTGGCTGAACTCCAAGTGAATCAAGCAGATTTACAACAGCACCGACCATCATAGGAGGTCCGCACATGAAGTACTTGATATCCTCTGGAGCCTCATGATCCTTCAGATAAGTCTCATACATCACATTGTGCACGAAACCAGCAGTGTAAGGCACTCCGGCTTCATCTGCTGCAGGATCAGGACGGTCCAGTGCAAGATGGAACTTGAAGTTAGGGAAGTCCTTCTCAATCTGAGCGAAATCGTCAAGGTAGAATGCCTCCAC
>CAMFRR010000153.1 GCA_945982095.1 uncultured Bacteroidales bacterium | reverse complement strand
CGCCAAGCAGCGGCATCATGTCAGGAGTAGCATATGCACGAAGGTATTTCACACATACGTTGGCACGCTCTACGCCTTCCATCAATTTGGTGAATGGACCGTTTGCCAGGTTCATGTTGCTGTTTACAGGGCTGCAGTCATAAGCCGCCCAGTCAAGGTTCTTTCCGTCAAATGTAGTTGACTGGTAGCACTCTATATCAGTGTTGAAGCCATACCAAGGCAAGTAACGTCCACGGTGGCAGTTGGTCTCGCCGAGGCACTGGTATATGCCGAAGATGTTGTACTCGGCAAGGGTGTAGTTTGAGAACACCACGCTCTCGTCAAATGCTGACGGGGTTGGCTGGGTGAGGTCGCAAGAACTCAGCAGGGCAGCCGATGCGGCAAGAGTCGCAGTGCAGAGAAATTTATAGATATTTTTCATAATCAGCATTGTTTAGAAAGTGATGTTAAGACCTGCTACGAAGCCGCGGCTCTTTGGATATGCAGAGAAGTCCACGCCAGGGGTGAGAGGAGTCTCACGGCGGCTGTCAACCTCAGGGTCATAGCCTGAATATTTCGTGAGGCAGAAGAGATTCGAACCTGTGATGTAGATGCGAAGCTTCTGGCAATGGAATTTGCTTGTGATATTTGTAGGAAGAGTGTAGCCCAAAGTAAGGTTGCTAAGGCGCAGGAAGCTGCCGTCTTCCACTGCCCAATCACTGAAGAAGGCAGACTGTACGGTAGGGTTCCACATTGTAACACCCTGGTTCATCTCGTTGAGCCTGTCAGGATCATTCACAAGTTCACCTGTCTCCCAGTCAATATTGTTCCAACGTTTGTCAGGAGACATTGAAGCGAGGAGATTGCGTTTGCTGTACTTTCTCGAATGCGAGAACTCGATCTTGTTGGCATTGTAAATCTTGTTGCCGAACACATAGTTGAAGTTGGCGCTGAGGTCAAAGCCGTAGAAATTGGCGTTGATGTAGAAACCGCCGCTGCCGAGAGGAATGGTGTTGCCTATGATGGTCTTGTCCTTGGCATTGATGATTCCGTCTACATTGCCTTCTGCATCAGGGAGATCCTTGAACTTAGGGGCACCAGGGCGGAGTACGCCTACTATGCTGGTCGCATCAGGAACGCCAGGATTTACTGTCCACTTGCCAGTGCTTTCATTATAGCTCAAGTCGCTGGTAGTATAGTAACCGTCCTGAAGGTAGCCGTAGAGGTTGCCCAGAGGCTGACCCTCCTGCACGAGGAAGTCGGTACCTATCTCAGTAGAAGCCCAGTTGGATTCTGACTCAATGTTTTCAAGGCCGCCGAGGCTGGTAACAACGTTCTGATTGAGGGAGATGTTGCCGCCTATGGTGATGCCTGCGTTCTTGGTTTCGAGCAGTACGCCTGAGAGGGTGAGCTCTATACCTTTGTTGTTGATGTTACCCATGTTGCGGTACTGGTAGTCATAACCTGTACCTGTCACAGGGAAGCGGATCAGCAGGTCGCGTGTGTCGTTGTAGTAAAGCTCGAGGCTACCGTTGAAACGGGTGCGGAAGAAGCTGAAATCCAGACCGACATTGTGGCTGAGAGTGGTCTCCCATGTAAGTTTTTCGTTAGGCATGATGGTCTTTCCGTCAACTTTGGTGGTTGACCAATAGGTGTTGCCCTGAGAAATCCAGGTGCTGGTGTTGGCCTGGAAGAGCATGGTAGATACGCCTGAAGGGATATTGTTGTTACCTGCAGTTCCGAAAGTATAGCGGAGCTTGAGGTTGTCCAGCCAGCTGCGTGAACCCTCCATGAATGACTCATTGCTGATTGTCCAGCTTGCAGCTGCAGAAGGGAAGAAGCCCCACTGGTTGCCTTTGCTGAATTTGGACGATCCGTCGGAACGTACAGTGGCGCTGATGCTGTAGCGGTCATCGTAGCTGTAGTTTGCACGGCCGAAGAAAGATACGAGCAGGTCGTTAGGGTTATAGTAGTTGTTAGAAGAGATGGCTGTACCTGAAGCCATGAACTGCCATGCTTTCTGTGAATCAAAGAATACAGGAAGGCCCTCTACTGCAGTCTTATAAGTTGAAGACTTGGTGAATATGGTCTCCTGACCGATGAGCAGGTCAAGTGAATGCTTGCTGTTCTTGCCGAACACTTCGTCGAAACGGTAATTCAGAGTGTTGGTGTTGCGCAGCTTGGTGCGGTTGATGTCGGTGTAGAAGGTTGCCGGCTGGTTTTTGATGCTGGCTGTATTTCCTACATAGTAAGTTGTAAGTCCATAAAACTGGTTGTCCTTCTGGTTGTAGGAGTCAAGGCCGCCCTCAACGCGAAGGTCAAGGTTCTTGATGATGTGCCAGGTGACACCGGCATTGAAAGTCCAGTTTGTACGTGTGCGTTTCTTGTCATTGTCAGATACGCTCAGGAGCGGTGGCGCATTGTCACCATAGTCCTCTGCAAGGTCAGAATCTGAAGATGCTCCGCTTACAGGAATAGGGGAGTACTGAACTGCATGTTTCAGACGGGCTGCAGAACCTGATCTGGAACCCTGCTCGTTGATTGAGTTGGCACCTGCGCCAAGCACCTTGGTGTCAGAGAAACGGAGGTTGAAATCCAAAGTCAGCTGTTTGATAGGCTTGAACTGGGTCTTGAGTGAAAGGTTGTGACGGCGATAGTCTGAACCTGTCATGATGGCCTTGTCCTTCAGATAGTTGTATGAAGCTGTCCATTTTACCTTGTCGCTTCCACCCATAACGCTTATGTTGTGGTTGGTGTTCCAGCCCACATTGCCGAACAGCATCTGCACCCAGTCGTTGGCAGGAAGGTTTTTATACTGGTCAATGTCTGCAAATGAACCGAACATAGGCTCGTATGTCTCGCTTACCTTGTCCCTGATAGATTCAATCTCATACTGTGTACGTACGAAATCATAAGGACTGAGTACTGTGATGGCATCTTTGTTGGCCATGGTCTTGGCACCGCCATATCCGTTATAAGATATGCTTATCTTGCCGTCCTTGCCGCTCTTGGTGGTTACGAGAACTACACCATTCGCGCCACGTGAACCGTAAATTGCTGTCGAGAAGGCATCTTTCAATATGTCGATGCTCTGAATGTCAGCAGAAGGAATGTCGTTGATGCTCTCTACAGGAAAACCGTCCACTATATAAAGAGGAGAAGAATCCTGAGTGATGGATCCGGTACCACGTACACGAATCTTGATTTCGGCATCAGGATCACCCTCGGTTGCAGTAACCTGCACACCGGCCATCTTACCTGAAAGGGCTTCAGTTACCGAAGCTACAGGCGCAGCTGTGAGGGCCTTGTTGTCCACTGAAGATACTGAACCCATGAGGTCGCGGCGCTTCACTGTAGCATAACCGATAACCACGGTTTCCTCCAGGAAGTTGGTATCTTCAACCATGGTTAGGTTGATTACCTGACGTCCATTAATGTTGATGGTCTCTGTCTTGAGACCGATGCAGGAGAATTCCAATGTTTTGGAATTACCCGGGTTGATGGAATAATTACCATCCAGATCTGTAACTGTTCCTGTTGTCGTGCCTGGAACAACAACGGCAACGCCAATGAGAGGCTCACCTG
>CAMFRR010000152.1 GCA_945982095.1 uncultured Bacteroidales bacterium | reverse complement strand
GAGATGTGTATAAGAGACAGGTATTGTGATGAGAAGGGTGAGTTTTTCAAGGACAATGCCGAAAGGGCCATATTCTTTGCACGCGGTGTGCTCGAGACCGTGAAGAAATTGCGCTGGTCGCCGGACATCATTCACTGCAGCGGCTGGATTAGCCATATTCTGCCCCTCTACCTCAAAAAATGCTACAAAGATGACCCAATATTCGAGGGCAGCAAGGTGGTGCTCTCGCTTTGCGGTGATGTTCACGATGAAAGCTTCTGCAGCAACATGGCCGAAATGGTGAAGTTCCAGGGCGTGGCTGATGAAGATGTGAAGCAGATTGAGAACCCTACTGGCATCAATGTTGCAAAACTCGCCATCGACTACAGCGACGGAGTCATAGTACGCAGCGAGGATGTGCCTGCGGAACTGCTCGCATATGCACAGGAGAAGCTTCCTGTGATGGCATATGATCCTGACAGCCTGACAAGCGGCACATATGTCGACAGATACAAAAACTTTTACGACAATTTGTAAGGAAACAACTGGTAAAAGATGGATATACGCAATATCTTTTTCGGGATAATCGGTGGCTGTGCCTTGATGATGGGCGCAGCTTCATGTGTCAAGACCGATTTCACGGTGGGCAGCAACTTCCTGCCTGAGAATGAAAGGTTCAAGACCAGAGTACTCACCATAGCCATAGACAGCATTGAACAGCGCAGTCTGGAGAAACTCTCGGGATACAGCAATGTGCGCATGTGTGTGGGCAGCATGAGGGATGAGATCAACGGTATGGAAAGAGTCACCAGGAAAGGCAGTGCCGTTACCCTCATCCCTATAAGCGATACCCTCGATTGGGGCCAGAACCCGAAATTCGACAAGTTCATGCTCGTGACTGCCAAAGACACTACGAATGTCATCAGCGAGGACCAGCGTTTCATAATGCAGAACCTGCGTATATATAATCTTGCGGATATTTATGAGGCCGGAGAGCTGGGCGAGAAGTCGTTCACTGACAAGTTCAAATATACCAACGATATCAAACCATCGATGTTCAGAGGCAAGGAATGCGTGACTCAGGGCACTCCTGTGTATGGGGGCGAGAAGAACATCATAATCCCTTTCAACGAGAAGTTTGCCGAGAGCTATATGGGCAAGGGTAAGGAAGTGCTTGAGGACCTGGAAGTCGAAGACAGCGACGGGGAGAAAAAGACCATAGACAAGGCCAGCGTATACACCAGGAAGCATCCGGGCATATACATATGCACAGATGATCCTGTGGGCATGGGCGGACGTTTCAACTTCATTAAGATGGCTGTGCAGACAGACGACAGCTATTCCATCACCAATTGCTACGCTGAGCTGAAGTTCAACGCGGAGTTTGAGAAAAACGGCAAGATGAGAAGAAGGGACACCAGCATAGTGTTCCTGCTCGGAGCAGACGCAGTATCAAGCAGCGCCAATTATTACGCCTTCAACACCTGCGAGGATGAGTTCGTGTCAGAAATCAGCTTCGACAAGGCTAAAGAATTCGTAACGGTTGACGGAGGTACGGGTATCAAGCCTATGATTAGGGCAGAATATCTGCGCAAGGAAATAATCAAGAAACTCAGCGAAGAGCTCAAAGACGAATTTAGCGCTCAAGAGGTGGAGGATATGGCAATAGGCGAACAGCTGATTATCAACCGCGCCACCATCAACTTGCCATATGAGCTGCCTGAGGATCACAAGTTGTGGCAGTTCTATCCACAGACCCTCAATCCAACCGTTTGCGTAAAGAGCAGCGACGGTAATGACCTGAATTACGCGGGCCTCACCGATGCGTCAGTGAGCGACGAAAACCAGGGAGAGATTGACCGCAGCAACCTGTGCTACCGTCCTGACATCTCACACCATATGCAGCAGATTCTGGCCGTGCCTGCCACGGAGAAAGACTCCCTGAACAAGTACAATATATGGTTCATGATACTTGCTGAGGAAACATATGCCACCCAGACCCAGACAAACAGCGATCAGGACTATTACAACCAGATGGCTTACCTGAGCTACTACAACCAGATGATGGGCGGATACGGCTACGGTTACGGCGGCTATGGCTACGGAGGTTATGGCGGATACGGTAATTACGGCTACAACAACTACTACAACTACTATATGATGCAGGCTTATTACAACAGCCTGAACAGCGGTTCGAACACTACAACAGCATCAATGCTAGACAAAGACCGCTACTATGCCTGCAAGCTCAACGGCCCTAAGGCTGCAGATCCAGAACGCAGACCATATCTGAGCATTGTATATTCTTACGTTCCTGCCTCGTCCGAAGAGGAATAGAAGTGTTGATACTCAGGGCCCCCGGAAGGGCTTAAAGGCAAGAAAGAGGATGACGGTCAAACTGTCATCCTCTTTCTTGTATCAAGTGCCTTACGGCCTGATGAAATTATTTCACTTTCTCCTCGATGTATTTGATAACGTCACCTACAGTGGTTACTTTCTCGCTTGCATCCTCGTCTGGGATAGTGATATCAAAAGCTTTCTCGAATTCCATGATGAGCTCTACGGTGTCAAGAGAATCAGCACCGAGATCATTATTGAAAGAAGCATTCTCGGTAACAGCCTCAGGCGCTACGCCAAGCTTGTCAACGATAATCTCTTTTACTTTTTCTGCTACAGTTGCCATAACTTTAGGTTTTAATAAAAATTTAAAAATATATATTTCGGCTGCAAATATAGTAAGTTTTATTGATTTCTCCAAACTTCAATTCTGCAGCATCCCTATTTGCTTATGCGTTTCCATACTATGTAGCCGTTGATTGAGAGTATGAAATAGAAGAACCACATGGCTATCATGAGTATGGCATTCTCGCTGGAGGTCTGGTACCAGGTAACGGACCAGAGCACGATATATGTAAGGTTCAGCACCATCCATATTATCCATTGCTCCATATAGGCCAGTGTCATCAATACCTGGGCCACAACCTGCATGATTACCGCAGCTGCGTCTAACCAAGGAGCATTGGCATTTATGAGCTTGAGAAGAGGGGCGAGGCAGGCAAGAGCCAGGACTATGCCGCCAAGGACCAAGAAACGCGCCTTCCAGCTGAGGGTACGGCCCTGAACCTGGGCTTCCTGAGTATCGGAAGAGAGTTTGGCACCGCGACGCATCCATATTACGAAGCCAGCAATCTGCATGGGGACAAGATATACAAATTCCATTATTCCTATGCCGTAGTTACCGTCATGGAGGGCCACTATGCCTTGCAATATCACGGCAGGCACACCCAGAAAATAATTCCATATGCTTCCGCTGGCTGACATTGCGCAGTTGATTACCCCGAATATGGCAGCAGCCATAGTCACAGTCTTAATCCATGATAAAGTAGAGCCACCCCTGAACCCGTCATAGATGGTAAAGGCAGTTATACCTATAATGGAAATCAGGGACAGTATGCGCGAACTGTCCCACTTCTTAGTCTTTGTCGCTGTCATGTGTATTGAGTTCTTTTTTTATTGTTGCTGCAAGCTTGGGGCCTGTAAGTGCGGCTATCTTTTCCTCAGGGGCGGCCGCTATGCGTGCCACCGAGCCGAAATGCAGAAGCAGCCTTTCCTCCATTTTTTCTCCCACACCCTTTATAT
>CAMFRR010000151.1 GCA_945982095.1 uncultured Bacteroidales bacterium | reverse complement strand
GATAGGAGTCCGTCTCGTGGGCTCGGAGATGTGTATAAGAGACAGGAATATCCATATACTTGCATATCTTCGGATTCGAAGCCATCTCCATGAGCACATCGTCGGGGAAAGATTGAGGATAGGAATAGTGTATGCGTATCCACTCTATGCCTTCCACCTTCGAAAGTTCCCTCAGCAGTCGTGCCAAGGCCCTCTCCTTGTAAAGGTCGAGCCCATAATATGTGGAATCCTGGGCTATGATGATAAGCTCCCTTACCCCCTTTGCTGCAAGACAACGGGCTTCCTGCACCAATTCTTCGATAGGAACCGAGCGATGGGCGCCACGTATGAAAGGAATGGCGCAATATGAGCAGCGGCGGTCGCAGCCTTCTGAAATCTTGAGGAAAGCATAATGTGAAGGTGTTGAAAGACTGCGTCTGTCCTGGGCAAGAGGCTGTTGGGCTCCTAGATATTCCACCAGAGGTTCAAAGTCTCTGGCTCCGAACCAGGCATCCACTTCAGGAATGAGCTCCGGCATCTCTGATGCATATCTCTCTCCAAGACAGCCGAATACGACAATTTGTCCGTATACGCCCTCTTCTTTCAATGCAACAGCTTCAAGAATGGCATCGATGGACTCCTGCTTCGCATCAGCTATGAAAGAACAGGTGTTGATAAGGAAAACGTCGGCAGACCCTTCAGACACAAGTTCATATGTGCCTTCCAGAGCTGCCGCCACATGCTCCGAGTCCACAGTATTCTTGCTGCAGCCCAGAGTCTGAAGCAACAAGGTCTTCATGATGGCAGACTATTCTTCCTCTTGTGCGGCCTCAGCCTCAGGATCCACGAAGTCAAGAGAGCAGTGGGCCTTGATTTCATTGTACCAGCTCACAACTTTCTTCATATGAGAAAGATAGAAGCGGTCGCGGTCATAGCCTGGAAGAGCTTTCTCGAAAAGAGCACGCAATTCCTTCTCTGAAGCCTTTGCTGTAGGAGCATCAGCCTCGCCCAAAGTCTCATGCAGAGCCTCGAATACCTTGCGCAGCCTTACCTCGCCGTCCTCTGTATACACTGCAATATCCTCAAGAGTTGAAATCTTGCCATTTGCAGGGAAATTCACGCGAGCACCTGTTGAAAGGCTCTCGGCGATTGCACCATTGCGGCTCTGAGCCACATAGTTATAGAGTCCCGGATAGCCTGAAACCGCCAGGATTCTCGAAAGGTCAGTTTTCTGATTTTCCATATTCTTATATATTTATATTTATAATATTCCTAAAATAATCCCATTGCCTTTAGGGCCAAATCGAGCTTATCTGCCAAATCCTTTATATCTCCGTCATTTTCAATGACATAATCCACGCGAGCATTAGTCCTCTGGTCTTCCTGCAAGGCATCACGCCTTTCCATATCCTCACGGCGTCCACCACGTGCCACCGCCCTGTCAAGCCTCAACTCCCTGGGGGCATGAACCAGAAGCACATAATCCCCGAAAGAGTCGAAAAACTTCTTCTGGAGAATTATGGCGCTCTCAAAAGCCACAAGGCTCGCACCCTTTGCCTCACGCCAAAGTCTGAAATCCTCCATCAGAACGGGATACACAGCATTCTCAAGCTTCGCCAAAGCCTCAGGTCTGGAGAATATGCCCGGCACCACCATGGCCTTGAGATCGGGACGACGCTCATAAAGAGCCTTCACCGCCGCATCACTGTCATACACAGGTATACCCCTATCTCTCAACAAATTGCACACAACGGACTTGCCGCTGCCTATGCTGCCCGTGACAATCAGTACCTCAGTTCCCATCTATTCAGTCTCCAAAAGGCAGTCAAAGACCTCACGCTGCAGTTCATACTGCAGCACCTCTCCCGGCAGGTCCTCCACATGGCCTATGCACTTGCCCTTTATGCTGTTCACAAAGTCTTCATAATCCACAGCCACGAAAGTCCTGTCCATGGACACGTCAGCCGGGAATCGCATTCTGTAACGCAGTGTGGCATTGGAAGGCAAGACCTTGACACGCAAGCCCTCAGGCACTCCCACAACCTTCACAGGCACTTGGGTCTCCCGCTGTACATAGCGTACGGCCACAATGGAATAGTCCACAGTCCTGGCGCTGATGCGCACACCTGGTATTGACTTGATTTTGAGTTTGCCATAGTGTTCCGAATCCAGGTCATGCAGACGAAGCAGTTCAGTATATACGACATCAACCTCATCTATGACTTCTTTGTTGCCATAAACCAGCACCGAATCAGGCTGTATCTTCAGTCCTCCCACAGACATATATTGAGGCCTGAAATCTATGTTGGAAGTCGGTTGCACAGGCACTTTCTTATACTCGACGCTGTTGAATACAAAGAACACAGTGTCAGACACGAAATATTCCAGCCTGGACTTGTCAGTGAAAATCTCATGAAAGTATTTAGTGAGATCGGCCGAAGTCATATAGAACAAATCCCCGTCCTTATGGTGCATATCCTCGCGTTCCACCTTCAGCCCTGAAGGATGGCGTGAGGAAGTCCTGACTCCAATCAGGTCGAAACCGTTCATCTGGCAGCTTGCCGCAATTTCAGAAGGACCAGCTGAGAGGTTGGAATGGCCGTCTATCTCGCAGGTTACAATTACTGAACGCTGCACGAGAGAGGAATAGTCCAATGAGAGATTATGTACCAGCCACACAATAAAAGCCAGCATCAGGGATGCCCCCAATGCCAGATAATCTCTCATATTGAGCTTATTTCCCAATTACTGCTGCTGTACGTCAGTATCGTAATCCTTTACAACTGAACTCTTGGCAACGCGTATCTTGACATTGCTGTCAATCTCTATGAGCAGGCTGTTGTCCTTAATCTCGACAACTTTACCATAAATGCCGCCTATGGTCATCACCTTGTCTCCTTTCTTGAGCCCGTCGCGGAAGGCCTGGAGTTCTTTCTGCTGTTTGCGCTGAGGGCGTATCATGAAGAACCACATCACTATGAAGATGAGGATGAGCATCACCCACATTGACCAGCTTGAACCCTTGGCTGCCGGTGCAGCCGCCTGAAGAATTGTAATCATGTCTTAAATATTATCGTTTTTGAAATTCAACTTTCTTTGAAAGAGTGTCGAGGACTCCATTTACGAACACGCTGCTGCGCGGTGAGCCGTAATATTTGGAAATCTCCACATACTCGTTGATGGACACCTTGAGCGGAATGTTAGGGAAATACACTATCTCGGCCAAAGCGGTGACGATTATGGCAATATCTGTGCCGACCAGACGGTCACTGTCCCAATTCGGAACTGCCGAAGTTATGGCTTCAAAGTATTTGTCATAATTGAGATAGGCTTCCTGGAGCAGCTTATGTACGAAGGCATTGTCGTCATCCATGGCCTTTGAAGCATCACTGAGATACAGGTCAGGCAGTGACCATTGGGCACCTTTTGCAATAGACTCCAGAGTCTTGCAGCAACAGGTGAGGCTGTATGCCAGGTCATCGTTCCAATAGAGGTTCATATCCTCGAGCGCCACATCGAAATCCTCCCTGTCCACAAACTCTTCCTCGAAAATGCGGATGAAGAGACGGCAGTCCTCTTTCAGAGAACGCTCAGACGAAGCCATGTAATTGAGGAAATATTCTTTGGTCTGGATTGATGCATA
>CAMFRR010000150.1 GCA_945982095.1 uncultured Bacteroidales bacterium | reverse complement strand
CACGTAAGGAGTCGTCGGCAGCGTCAGATGTGTATAAGAGACAGCATATGACCCAAGTGGAGAGTTTCGTAAGCTGTTTACAGAGGCCTCGGCAAATGCAGGGAAACACATATGGCTTGCTGCGGAAATAGGAGTCAGGACCGTGCCAAGAAAAGTAAAGACAACAAAAAAGAGCATCGCAAAAAAGTTGCGATCCCCAAAAATTCACTTTGTAATATTAATAAAAATATCGTAAATTCGCGCAGAATTTTTGCAAAATCAAAATGAAAAACGTCAAAATTCTCGACAAAAGCTTCAAACCCATGATTCCTCATCATGAGATTGAGCAAATTGTCACCGAAGTTGCAGCAAAGGTCAACGCTTACTATTCGCAACGTCCGCAGACCCCTGTTCTGCTGGTGACGCTCAACGGAGCCCTCCCCTTTTCCGCAGAACTTATGAAGCATCTGGAGTTCGACCCAATGATTGCAAGCATAAAGGTATCGTCTTATGAAGGTACTCAAACCACAGGAAGCATAAAAACCCTGCTCGGTCCGACTATGGACCTGAAAGGCCGTGACGTTCTGATTCTTGAGGATATTGTGGACACGGGAATAACCATGACAGGCCTGCGCAAGCTCCTGGATGAGATGGGCGCAGAGGATGTAAAGATGTGCACTATGCTTTTCAAGCCTGATAAGTTTCATGAGCAGGAAAAGAAAAGCGGAATTGAAATGACAGCCCCTGAATTCGTGGGAAAGGAAATTCCCAACAGTTTCATACTTGGCTTCGGCCTGGACTATGAAGAACTGGGCAGATGTCTTCAGGACATTTACGTTTTGGATGAATAAATAACAGTATACCTATAGCAGAACATGAAATACTACATTCTTTTCGGCCCTCCGGGTGCCGGCAAAGGTACTCAGGCTGGAGCAATAGCAGAAAAATATAATGTAAAGCACATAAGCACCGGAGCTCTTCTGCGTGCAGAAATAGCAGCCGGTACAGAGGTGGGAATTGAGGCCAAGAAACTGATAGAGAAGGGCAAGCTCGTATCTGACGACATGGTGGAAGAAATGCTTGAGAACTATTTTGCAAGCACACGTGACACTGAAGGCTACCTTTTGGACGGATTTCCGCGCACTCTGAACCAGGCCCGTGACCTAGACCGTCTTCTGGCCAAGAAAGGCGAAGAAGTGAGCGCTGTAATCAGCCTTATGATTCCTGATGCAGTCATTGCAGAACGCATACAGCACAGAGCAGCGATAGAAGGCCGTGCAGATGATGCGGACATGAAGGTCATCAAAACGCGCATAGCCACTTATCACGCTCAGACTGAGCCTATTATAGATTTCTACAGGGAAGCCGGGAAATACCACGAAGTGGATGGTACAGGCAGCATAGATGAGGTCAAAAACAAAGTGAGCGTCCTAATGGACGCCCTTCACAAATAAAATTCACTGAAAAAATCAGGAATCGAGAGATTTCTTGAATATTTCATAGAGTCCGACAAAGCGGTCCTGCAATTTGACAGGCCGCTTTGTTTTTTCATCTATGAAGCAATGTACACTGGAAGCTGTACAGATAAGACGTCCTCCACATTCCATGCGATAGGCAATTGTGACCTTCAGGGGCGACATTTCCTGCACTTTCACATATATGTCCAGAATGTCGGGATAGGCAGCAGGTGACTTGTAGTCGCAGCTTACGCTCACAACCGGCGACACCACGCCTTCTTCCAACATCTTTTCATAGCCATATCCGCTGCGCTCCATGAAATCGACCCTGGCCTCCTCCATAAAGCGTATGTAATTGGAATGATGGACTATGCCCATGTTGTCGGTCTCGTAGACCTGGACCTTATGTCTGTAAGCTTCCATAGCGAAACCCGAATTACTTAGAGTACTCGAAAGGTACTGAAGAGTTGATAGGACAGTCAATAATGTTGTTTACTGTATACTTGCCCTGAGCATCAGCGGCAAACACAAGCACTGCAACATGCATTTTCTGTTTCTGCCAAGAATCGTCAACTTTGAATATGAAGCAATACTCGCCTTTTTCGCCTTCTTTAAGTTCCAGAATCTTGCCTGAATAGTCGTTCCTCAGACTTTCGTCATAATAATTGCGCAGACTGTTGTCATGAGTACCGTAATTTCCTTCAGCTCCGTAATTTGCCTGATTTGCCGTGATTCCGTCCTCCAGCAGCCATGCTGCAAGCTTATACTTGCCGTCTTTCGACACCTTCACAGCACAGTTTGCTACCACGCAGTCAACTGAGCTGACGCAATTGGCGCTCAGGCCTGCTACAGTCTCTTTCTTGGTGAGACTCTTTTCAAACTCGCTCTGGAACTTGGTAAGAGGGGTCTGAGAATGGAACTTGTAACCTGTGTCCATGTTGAAACAGCCATCAGGATAACCGCTCACGTTGCATACATTAGGAAGGGCACGTGAGGCTTCGTTAGGTGCGCAAGGGTCTGTTTTAGGGTTGTATGTGTGGCAGGCCACGTGTACATATCTGCCATCATTGGCTTTGTCAGAAGCGAATTCCCTAAGAAGTTTTATCACATACGGGCAGTATCCGCATGCAGTTCCGGTAAACTGAAGCACGAGCGAACGGCGTTTAAAGTTGTTTGCTGTAGGCTGAGGGTCAGCAGGAATCTCTGGCACATCATTATTTATCGCATAGATGATGACGGTCTGTGTGTATAGAGATTTGTAGCTCGCCCATATCTTATACTCGCCTGCCTGTTTTGTCTTGAATTTGAAATCCTGCACAGGTACAGTTTTGTTTTTATCATCATAAAAGGTGACTCCTGATTTCAATTCCTGACCGTCGAGCTTTACTATGAGATTAGCACAAGACACTCCGTCATTCTTGATTACCTTGTGGTCTACCTCAAGAGTCAGTTTAGTACCTTCAGGTCCATCAGTACCTGGATCAGGATTTGCAGGTTTATTGCAAGCCACGAGAGCAGCTGCAAGCGCCAATAATAAATAACATCTTTTCATACAATCAAATAATTTCATGTTAATAATCTGAGTACTTTAGAAAGTGGTGCTCAAGAGGAAGTTGAGACCTGTATAGGCTGGGGTATAGCGGCATACACCGCCTGAGCATACCATACCGGCCCTGTTACGTCCGTAGCTCAACTGCAGGCGCACAGGTCCCTTTGAATAGCTCACTCCGGCATTGTAGTAATGTACCTTCTTTATCATATCAGGATTATTCTCCCACTTCGAACCGAAATTGTACATATCAGAAACGAATATGTTCCAATTTGGGGCTATGCTGAACTCCACGAGGGCCGAAATCCAGTCTCCCTCATCTTCGCTGAAGAGCCTGTTGCTCTCGGCTTTTGAGGAGAAGAGGTATTGAAGCTCTGCCCTCAAAGCGTATTTGCGAAGGAATTTGTACTGCACATCAGCCACCATGATATGTGCGGTGGAATAATCGTCATCATAGCCGTAAGCATGGTTCTTCTGCTGACGGGAATAGAGGAAAGTACTTTTCCACTCACGGTTCCAATGGCATTCCACGTCAAGGTTGGCGTCAGACCACAACATACGTGAAGACTTGCCGTCGTTAGCCTGGACCTTGTGCGAGAAAGCAGTTGAATAGTTCACATGGAACACCCAATACTGGCTGCGGTTCTTGCGCAGGGTGGCGGC
>CAMFRR010000149.1 GCA_945982095.1 uncultured Bacteroidales bacterium | reverse complement strand
GTGCACCGGCCGGCTTCTGGAGCAGGGCGTTCACCCCTTCTTTCTGGAAATGATGGTGGAGTGGAGCCATCCTGAATATGCGGCGTCCCGCTCCGTATTTCTTCCTCGTAAATTTGAAATAGCTGCGCTGGAGTATTACGCTCAACGCCTCCATGAAGAATATTCCGCAAAGTATAGGCAACAGCAGCTCCTTACGAATGAGTATGGCACATACGCCTATTACTCCACCCAGGGCCAGACTGCCGGTATCGCCCATAAATACCTGAGCAGGATAGGAATTATACCACAGGAAACCCACAAGTGCGCCCAGCACACCGGCCATGAATACGGCAGCTTCGCCCGCGCCGGGTATGAACATAATGTTGAGGTAGCCTGTGTGAATTATGTTGCCGGACAGATAGGCGAATACCATCAGAACCAGGCTGGATATCGCACTCGTACCTGCGGCAAGGCCGTCCATGCCGTCTGTGAGGTTAACGCTGTTGGAACAGGCCGTAATCACGAGCACTATCATTGCAAGGTAAATAGCCCATTTGCACCACCAGTTCCATTTGCCCTTGAAAGGAGCCAGACTTCTGTAGTCGAATTCGTGCGACTTGACGAAAGGAATGGTGGTCTTGGTGCTTTTCACAATATCTTCCTTCACCACGATTTCCTTGGTGCTCACGTGGCCTTCATCGTCAATGCTGTACTCTGTGCGTGTCTTGTTCTCCACAGCCTCCCTAGTCACTATCTTAGGGCTGTAACAGACTGTCAATCCTACGATTACACCCAGGGCAACCTGTCCTATGAGCTTGTGTTTCTCGCTCATGCCTTCCTTGTTGTGGCGGAATACCTTGATATAGTCGTCCATGAAGCCCAAGCCTCCCAGCCACAGCAAGGTTATGCACAGCAATATTACGTATATGTTGCTGAGGTCGGCCCACAACAGCACACCGGCCAACACGGCCACTATAATGATGACACCGCCCATTGTTGGGGTGCCTTTCTTTGACAGCTGGCCTTCCAGACCGAGGTCACGTATCTCTTCGCCTATCTGTTTCTTCTGCAGCAGGCGTATGATTCTCTTTCCGAAGACCAAGGCCATCAGCAAAGATGTGAGAGCCGTCATCAAAGCTCTGAAGGTCAGATAGTTGACAAGACCGGCGCCAGGGATGTCAAAATCTTTGAGCGCTTGGAATAAATGATAAATCATATCTCCATTTCTTTAAAGATTTCAGCCACTACCTCGTGCTCGTCGAAATGCCTTTTCTCCTTGCCTATAATCTGATAGTCTTCGTGACCCTTGCCCGCAAGGAGTATGGTTTCCTGCGGCACGGCTGTCATTATGGCTATCCTTATGGCTTCACGGCGGTCTTCCACGCTCATGACTTTCTTCATATACTGAGGCTCTATTCCGGCCTTGATGTCAGCGATGATGTCGGCGGTGTTCTCCGTGCGGGAGTTGTCGCTGGTAATCACTACCTTATCTGCCATCCTGGCGGCCATTGCCCCCATCTCCGGCCTTTTGGTCTTATCCCTGTCTCCACCGCAGCCGAACACACAGCATAACTTGCGTTCAGGGGCTATCTCCCTGAGAGTACGCAAAACGTTTTCCAAAGCATCAGGGGTGTGAGCATAATCAATCACCACGCTCACTCCGTCCTTGCCCTTCATCACCTCGAGACGTCCGCACACCTGTCCCACCTTGCTCATTCCTACCAGAACCTCTTCCTTTTCGGCTCCCAGGGCCACAGCGGCGCTGTAGATGGCGAGGGCGTTGTAGGCATTGTGCTGCCCGATGAGTGGGAACCACATCTGGGTTCCGTCCACCTTCATCAGCATACCCTCAAAACTTTCTTCCAATATACGTGCAGTGTGGTCGGCAGGGCGGCGGCATGAATATGTCACAAGCTTGGCCTTGGTGTTCTGGGTAATTATCAGACCGTTACGGTCGTCTATATTGGTGATGGCAATGGCATCCTTGCCCAGATTGTCGAAAAACAGCTTCTTGCAGCGCAGATATTCGGCGAAAGTCTTATGGTAGTCCAGATGGTCGTGGGTGAGGTTGGAGAATATGCCCACTTTGTATTCCAGGCCCCATACCCTGTCCTGTTCCAAGCCTATGCTGCTGACCTCCATGAAACAATATTCGCAGCCCTCATCCACCATGCGGCGTAGAAGGGCGTTGATGGTCACTGGGTCAGAGGTGGTGTTCACCGCCTCGAACCTTTCACCGGCCACGTAGTTGGCTATGGTGCTGAGCAGGCCGCATTTATATCCCATGGAAGTGAAAAGGTCATGCAAGAGTGTAACCGTGGTGGTCTTGCCGTTGGTGCCTGTTATGCCCACGAGCTTTATGCTTCTGCTGGGATGTCCATAGAATTCAGAAGCTTTCTCAGCCAGGGCCTTGCGCGAGTTAGGGGTTTTTATCCAATCAATGTCGGGGCGCTCTGCCGCCAGCTGCGACACTTTGGCCTCGTCTTCATATACTATGCAGGCGGCTCCCTTGTCCAGGGCCGTGCGTATGTAATCGTGTCCATCAGCGCTGTAGCCCTTGACCGCAACGAAGATTGAGCCTTGCTGCACTTTGCGGCTGTCAGCCGTGATATTTGTATATTTATGTTCCATAATAATCAGTCTTTATCGTTTAGACAATATATCTGGTCTGCTATTTCTTTAAATACAGGAGCGGCATAGGTCGCACCGTAGAAGTTTCTCAATGAAGGCTTGTTCCATACCACCACAGCCACAGTATACTCCGGTTCTTCCACAGGGAAGAAACCCACGAAGGTGCCCCTCTGGCTTTCCATGCCCCCATCGTTGTATGTCCATTTTCCGTTCCTTCCCTTGAACAGACGCTGGGCTGTACCTGTCTTTCCGGCTATAGGGCACACCGAGCCTCTCAACTGCCAATAAGCGGTACCGCTCTGGTTGGAGGTCACCATGGACATAACTTTCTTGAGTGTGTCGCATACCTCCCTCCTGCAAATGCGCCTGTGCATCACCTCAGGGCTGAAACTCTCCACCTCATCTCCCTCTTCCTCAATGGCTTCCACCAGATATGGCTTCATCATCCTGCCGTCGTTGGCTATGGCATTGTAGAATGTTATCAGATTCAGAGGGCTGATTTCCATATTGTAGCCAATGGCCATGCGGGGCAGGGAAGTGCCGTCCCAGAAGCCTTTAGGATTTCCGCGTTTATAGCTAGGGTCCAGAATCATAGGCACTGCGGCTCCGCTTATGTCAAAGGCTATGGTGTCTATAAGCCCGAAGCTCTTGATCCTTTCAATGAAACGCATAGGCTTTCTGCCGTAGGTGCTGTCGTTACATATCATTTGGCGGAAAGGATTGTTTGCAGACATCTCGAAAGCCTCGCGCACCTTTATCTTCCCGCTTGGGAACCTCTTGCGGTTAAGATGTTTGACATCGTCAAACAGCTTGCCGTTGTAGTGCCATTTGCCATCGTAGGTAGGAATCTCATCTTCGAGCGAGCTGATGTAGCCATCTTCCAGCATTGCCATCAGCACTGCAGTCTTGAACACTGAGCCCGGAGGGTCGGCATTTCGCAGAGCATAGTTGTCCCACTCTCCAATGCCTCCTTCTTTGTTGCGGCCCAGGTTCACCATTGCCCTTATGGCCCCGGTCTCAGTCTCCATCACTATGGCGCAGGCCATCTC
>CAMFRR010000148.1 GCA_945982095.1 uncultured Bacteroidales bacterium | reverse complement strand
GTCGGCAGCGTCAGATGTGTATAAGAGACAGATATGAGCAAGGTATTGTATGAGACATAAGGGTCATCACTCACATAGCTCATGCTTATCATGTCGGAGCTGCCCACCCTGTTCACCTTTATATTGGAAAGGGCTTTGAAGCTGTAATGACGATGGTTCCAATGAAACATCTGCTGGAACCAGTTGTCCCTGCCCTTGTCATAGGCTTCTATGAAATTCTTGTAAGTCGCCTGTTCATCCCCGTCCACCACCAGCGCCCTCACGCTGTCGTCCAACATAGAGTTAAGCTCTGCTGCTGACTTTGGAGTCATATAATCCCCTTCATCTTCCTTGCCCAGATTCACGACATTTCGGGCAAGAAGACGCATAGACACATTCTTGAGCGTAGACTCAGCCATCATCACACTCATGAGATTCTCGATGGCATTGTTCACACTCATCCAGTCGTTGGTTTTTGACTCGGATGCAAGTACATCATAGCCCGACACTATACCTGTGTAAATTGTAGAGTTGGACTTGTACATCTTCGGCTGGCGCGAAAGCATGAAGAACACAGCCATCGCCGCAATCATGGGCACGATGACAAGCAGATACCATTTCTTGGCAAGTGTCTTAACTATGAATCTCAGAGTGCTCATTTTGTGATGATTTTTGTGCAGGATATGATTTCGAGCTTGAGCAAAGCCTTGTTGAGCTCTTTCTTCACGTTCTCAAAATCGTGAATAGCAGAGCTTTCATAGCTCTTGCAACGGTACAGCTCCTCGGAAGTGGCCTTATTTATGACAAAGTTGGCCTCGGCAAATTCGTATTGGGTGCGGGCAATCACAAGTTTCTCCGAAGCTGTCTGCAACTCCTTCATCCAGCCTATGACCTCGCAATAATAATCAATTATATCCTGCTTTATATTGTCCATCTCCGTTTCCATCCTGTACTCGGCCACACGCTGCTTGGCCTTGGCCTGCTTGATTTTGGAAGGTATGGTGATGAAATCGGAAATGGGAATATTGACGGTAAAGCCCACGTTGTAATAGAGGCTCTGTTGTTTCGAAGTGCTCTGATTCCACACGGGATAGGAGATTTCATTCTGGAGCAGACCCACCATGCTGGTATTGCCATAAGTCAGTGAACCCAAGCCCCTTATCCATTCCAAGGGCCTCATTTTCTGGGTCAGGACCTCACCCTTGTAGAACTGCACATCCTCGCGATAATAGTTGATCACGTTGGACATGTTGCGTGCATTCTCGAAGAGTTCTTCCAGAGGGGGCAGTTCTATGGCAAGATAATCCTCCACTGTCATGGAATTCAGCACCATGAGAGTACTGTCCATCCTTATGCTGGTATAGGCCTGTGGGACAGGTCCGGCGTTGTCACGGTCTTGGTCCTGCCCATGGTCTTGGGCATGTGAGAAGCAGCAAAGGGATGCGGTCAAAATGCAAAGGGCTATCTTGTTCAGGCTCATAGGCAATCAGACATTTGTACCGAAAATGACACGTTTGACGGTCTTGAATATTAGTATGACATCGAAGGCAAGGCTCTCTTTCTCGGCATACTCGTTGTCCAGCCTTATCCTCTCTTCGGGCGGCATATCATCCTTTCTGGGGTCCACTTGCCACAGTCCTGTGAGGCCGGCGCTCGCTTTGAACCTTATGCCTTCTTCGTCAGTTGTCAGGAGCTCTGCCTCCTTTACCGAGAGCGGCCTGTTGCCAACTATTGCCATATCGCCCTTCAGGATATTGAACAGCTGCGGAAGTTCATCAAAACTGGTCCTGCGAAGGAAACGGCCTATCTTGGTAATTCTCGGGTCATTCTCTATCTTTATGAAGGTGCCTGCAAAACATTTCTGGGCTTCGGACAGGAATATGCCCTCGCGCACTTTGTAGTTGTCGGCATAGAGAAGGTCGTTGCTGAGGAAATAGCGTTTCCCCTCTCCTGCCTTCTCTGTGTCGTCCACCCTTACATAGCTGTTCATGGATTCAAGGTCGAGGAGAATCTTGTCCGCTCCCTTGTTCATGGTCCTGAACTTGTAAAGTTTGAACTTCTTCCAGTTCTTGCCCACCCTTGTGGAAGTATAGATGGGATTCTCTTTGGTGCTGACCCATATGAATACGCAAAGCGCAATCATCAGCGGCAAAAACACTATGATTGCGAAAAACGAGATAAATATGTTGAGCAAACGCTTCATCCGAATCTGTTTATGAGCTTTCTGACCCTGATCGCCATTTCGTCGGGATTGAAAGGCTTTGTCATCACATCGTCTGCTCCACTCTTCAGCAGACCTATCCTTACCGAAGAATAATGCTTGCTGGTGAGGACAAGCAGAGGGACAGTTGTACTCTGCCTCAGCTTTGCAATGGCCTCATACCTGATTGTGAGATCATCCACCCATATGTTGGTACCTATCACAGCGGCATCCACATTTCCAATCTTTGCACAAAGTTCCTCGGGAGTGGAGACACATACGCATTCTGTCTCCTTCCCCAAGCTCTCGACAATCACATCGCGAAGGAAATCCTTGGCATCCGCCACGAGAATTCTATATTTCTTCTCTGACATTACGCATCTGCCTCCCCTAACTCAGCGATCTGCTTGGCAATGCTGGAATACAATCTTTTGGCATTGATAGGCTTTGTAAGATAATCGTTTGCGCCTATATTGCCGGCCTTGAGCATTTCCTCAGACTCGCTCACGGCAGAGATCATGATGACCTTTACATTGTCGAGGCTATGGTCTTCGCGCATGGCAGACAGGAAGGCAAAACCGTCCAGTCCCGGCATCATGACGTCCAGTAGTATGATGTCCGGTTTCACGCTGCGTATGCTGTCAAAAGCCATCTGGCTGTTGTTGTACTGAAGCAGTTGCTTGAATCCCGCAGGCTCCAGAAGTTTGCCCAGAAGTTTGGTGTTGATAGGTATATCGTCTACAATCATCAGCGTATATTTGCTGCAATTGAGTTCATTCAAAGGTCCAATATCCATATTTCAGTTAGTTAAAAGTCTGCAAAGATAGTATTTTTTTATTAGCAAAGAAATAAAAGTTCGCAGATGAAAAGTGAAAGGATATCGAAAAAGAAGCAGAAAGGCAATATGCAGCCTGCATCGTAACGGCAGATTCCATCCATTGTGCATCAAGGTCAGGAACCAGCCCTCTGTCAGGCGCTTCAAAGCGGACTGCTGGCGTTTTTGCATAGCCTCCTCAGCAGAAAGCCTGATTTTCTCAGCTGAAGCAAGAGTCTGCATATAGCCCTCATAGTTTCGTTTTGAAAAAGGCTTTGTCATCACGGACTCGGCCCTCATACGTCTGTGGTAGAAATCTTTGGGTATGCCGGCTATGCTGCCTGCCTTGATATAGGCTTCAGCAGCGAAAAGCTCATCCTCATGCAATATGCCCTCGGGAAAACGCAGACCTTCCCTTTCAATGAAATCCTTGCGGAATACGCACATGCACACTGAACAGCGATAAATTCCTCTGTCCAGCATATCGTGCAAAATGTCCACTCCGGGCGCAGGCTGAGTATAGAAAGAGGCCCTATGATAATCGAACCACGGACAGGCAGACAAATCCCTGTCACCGTCATCGAAAAAGGTGGTCGCATCGAAGAAGGTGAAATCCAGGTTTCTTTTGCGGCAGAGCTCCACACAGGCCTCGAGAGTATCGGCTTCAATCCAATCATCACTGTCCAAAAACATTACATATTTTGATTTTGTATTATTA
>CAMFRR010000147.1 GCA_945982095.1 uncultured Bacteroidales bacterium | reverse complement strand
AGATTATAAAGCACATGATCTATTCTTTCCCTAGCCTGATGCGAAGCCTGCGCGCTGTTCTGTTTAAGCTTAGGCAGAATATACTGTGCATCCCAATCAAGGAAGCGATTCAACTCTTCTGACGTGCCATACTGCTTGCCGGAAATCTGTCCGCTAAGGTGCAGGTAACGGTAATATATGCTCCTGCGGCTTATCGCGTTGAATATTCCCGTGTTGTTGTTCATGATACTCTCACTTCCATCCTCGGTAGGCCTGCAGAATCCT
Organism: uncultured Bacteroidales bacterium; assembly: GCA_945982095.1. Lineage (GTDB taxonomy): Bacteria > Bacteroidota > Bacteroidia > Bacteroidales > UBA932 > Cryptobacteroides. Next base: position 3,472 of record CAMFRR010000147.1, on the reverse strand, counting down.
GTTTTCACGGTCTGAGCGCCCTCAAATACGCCCAGCGACTCCACATCTGCCGATTCATAATTGTTGGCAGTTCCGAACAGATCGCTCCAATACACGTTTGCCTCGTTTGTGAGAGGATATGTTCCATTGAAATACGAGTACAGGCTGCTGTTTACATAACGGTCTACATTCCTGTACAGTCCCCAACTGTGGTATTGTTCCTGATTATTCCAAACGGTCTCAATATCGCTGTCGGAGTAGGATTGCGAGTAATAATACTCATCGTCCAGTTTGCCGAAACCATGGCCGCATATCTCGTGACGCATCAGTTCCTTGCGTTCACTTGCAGCTGTTCCCAGAGCGCAATAGGCTATTGAATAGGACATAGCATAATCATAATTGGAGCTGGTGTAGAAAGACATATGGCAGGTGCCTGAACGGCATTCCTGATTTGCCATCACGACTATGGTAACATTCCTCATCCTACTATCGCTGTCTGTGTCCAAAGCCTTCTTTGCATATTCCCTGACCATGTCATTATCACCTCCCACATAGGTGGAATTAGGTTCAAACTGCGTAGAGAACTTGGTCCTGGATCCATTATTCTGAGCTCCGTTTGCACCTGTGGTGGTGGCATTTATACGTTCAGGCGAAACAGCCTTCACATAAGCCACGTGGAAATCATTCCTGAGAGTGGTGAATGGCTCGACAGAAAAGAATTCTTCAAAGCACTGACGCATTATGGAATCATAAGTGCCATTCTCAAAGTCTTCCACAATGAATCCGTCACCCATAATCACAAGGTCCAGGCCAGGTATGCCTTCCTGAAGCACTACCACCTCTCCGTCATATTCAGGCACAGAGCTGGAGCCAGAGCCTTCCTTCCAGCCCTTTCCTACCCTCAGGTCATGCCACTTGCCCCCGCTGAGGGTCATATCAGAAGGTACAATGACCTCGGCACTGTATTGAGCACCATCTTTCTGTGTCACGGTGACTACAAGCTTATCGCCCTTCTTGAGCAATACATCCTGATTCGACATCATAATCCATGCTTCTATGGAGTTTTCATCACCATATCCGTCCAAAGTGATGGAAATCTTTGAAGCCTTCTCCAATGACGGTATTGAGTCATTGGTGAAATAGTAATATGGATAATTGCCCATATAATTGTTGGAATAGAAGAGTTCGTGCCCCTGCACACTTAGCTCTATACCCACAGGTTCATGGAAAGTCATTCCCGAAAGTCTCAGCCTCATACAAGCAGACTGCGAAGCTCCCTCGAAGCTGATATTGTCACTGAAACTGTCCACATACTTGAACATGGAATGATAGTCCTTGATGTGGCCCATTGGATCACTCTTTTTCTGGACCTGCCCATCATAGCTGAAGCGCCCGAAATCGGTGATGCCTTTGACTTTGTCGCCAGGATAGAAAATGCCATATCCGTATTTAATGGCAGCCTGATACATAGAGGTGACAAGCTGGAATTTTGCAGTGCTTGAACCGGGATCTGTCACTTCATAAGTCGCAGCATATGCATAGAGGCCCAAATCAGGGGTCACAGCCACAATGTCACCTGCACTCCATGTGGTCTTGAGATTGTTGCCATCCATCTCATACGCTGTCTTGGTCTGATCCGCAAGACTGATGGTGATATATTCCAGATTTTCCACTCCTCCTGCATCGGGGATTATAATGTTCTCTTTTGAACAAGAAAGAGCCGCGTAAGCAGCCGCCATGCACAAGATGGCTTTTCCTATGTAAGTTCTCATAAGACCTTGTTTCTAAAAGGATTCATAACAGTCATAAACAGGCACGATGATGTCACCGCCTTCCCCGATGGAATTGTCTCCATCACTTGCACAAAGCAAGCCATCATACAAGGCCTCCAGTTCCTCGAGCTGCGGAGCCACATAACTGAACTTTTTCATAGGCATTTTTTTCAAAGATATGAATTATTTTCAATGCGAACTCAAAATATCCTCAAGCCAGGCCAAAAACTCATTCTTCCAGGCTCTTGACTCTTCCGAACCCTTGACATCCGAACCGCCGAAGCCATGTCCGCCGCTGGTATATTGTATATACTTGTGAGCCACTCCCTTTGCAGTAAGGGCGGAATCCAGCAACTCAGAATTGCGGTACATAACTACAGGATCGTCCACGCAATTTACCAGAAATACAGGGGGACAATCATCAGGCACATGCAGCTCCAGAGACAGCGAATCACGCATACGTTTGTCACCAATATGATATTCACCCAGCAATGCCCTACGTGAGCGCTTGTGTACATAAGGTAGACGCATGCTTACAACGGGATATATTGGGGCCACAAAGTCAGGGCGCAGGCTGACATTGCAGTTTATTCCGCTCATCTTCAGAAAGTCAGTATCATAAAATTCAGCTCCTGACATCACCAGATGACCACCGGCCGAAAAGCCCATACATCCGAGGGTCCTGACTCCAAAGCGTTCTGCATTCTCACGCACATACTGCATAGCCCTCTGCAAATCAGTAATCATATCCGGGTGCTTCTTGCCAGGAAACACAAGACGGGTCCACATTGCAAACTGAAACTTTCCCTGCACCCTATATTTCAGAACAAAGGCAGCTATTCCATTCTCGTTCAACCACTTGGCCACTTCAAGCCCTTCCGTGTCATAATCATGCCAGCAATAGCTGCCTCCCGGGCATACAATCACACCCACCCCTGAGCTGAAGTTTTCAGGGATGAAGCTCTCCAGTGTAACATAGTTGCAATGCACAGAGGTATTCTCCCACAGCCTGACTTTCTCCAATGCCTGTATATCCACGGCACTCTTTCGTGCAAAAGAGTCTGCTCCGGCAAAGAGAAGAAAGAGCACTGAAAGAAATGATAAGCACTTACTTCTCATTCCTGTACCACTTTCTGTCAATTTTGCCATTGTATGTACGCTGAATCTTGTCCACAGCCTCGTAGAATACAGGTATTTTGTGTGCCTCCAAACTCTGGCGCAAATGTGCGGCCAGGCTCTTCTTGTCAATCCCGGCGCCATTTTCGGCGACATACAGCAGTTTAGGCACTGTGCCTATCACAGGATGCTTCGCCGCCACACATATGCAGTCCGAAATTCCTTTGAAAGAAAGTGCAGCGTTCTCCACATCAACAGGATTCACCTTGAATCCGCCCACATTGATAATGTCTCCCCTGCGGCCCTTCAAATGTATCAGACCGTCTTCATCATAATAGCCCAGATCCGAGCCGTATATGCGGCCGTCTTTCATGACCTGTGCAGTGAGCTCAGGGTCGTTCACATAGCCGCTCATTATAGTGCGTCCTGAAACCACTATGCTGCCGTCTTCCAGAATATCCAGTGTGCAATTCTTCAAAGGTCTGCCTATACAGCCTTCCATATACTTGCCGTCGTTGAAATCATAAGTGCTGACACAGCCTATTTCAGTGCCTCCTAAAGTCTGTCTCTTATACACATCTCCGAGCCCACGAGACGGACTCCTA
>CAMFRR010000146.1 GCA_945982095.1 uncultured Bacteroidales bacterium | reverse complement strand
CTATATATTTCCCTGTCATTGGAAACCAGGGAGAAAGCTATGTCTATGCGTGTGAGAGCCACACGTATGAATTCGCTGATAATGGCCTTGAGCTCTGTGGAATCTGCCTTGAGGAACTTGCGCCTTGCCGGAGTGTTGTAGAACAGGTTGCGTATAGCGAAATTGCTGCCCACGGGAGTTGCGCATTCGCTGACATCCTGACGCCCGGGTTCTGTGGCCGTAGCATCTGTTATTACGACCTGGGTACCAACTTCCTGATCTGCAGTGCGTGTACGCAGGGTGACTTCCGCCACTGCGCTGATGGACGAGAGGGCCTCGCCCCTGAACCCGAAACTGCTTATCTTGTGCAAGTCCTCGGCAGTACGTATCTTGCTGGTGGCGTGCCTCTCGAAGCACAGCACGGCATCGTCTGCCGTCATGCCGCAAGCATTGTCAATAACCTGCACAAGCGTACGTCCCGCATCCTGGACTATGAGCTGGATTTTGGTAGCACCCGCATCAACTGCGTTTTCCATCAGCTCCTTGACAACAGAAGAAGGGCGCTGAACCACCTCTCCTGCCGCAATCATATTGGCAACATTGGACGGAAGTACTCTTATGTCCATGACTATTTGATTATCAGACCGTAGAACTTGGCTATGTAGACAAAGGCCACGAATATGAGAATCAGAGACACAATGCCGATAATCTTCTGTACCTTGGTAGTGTCGGAGGAAGTCTTCTGATAGTTTCCGTCACGGAAACTGCCCATGATATAGCGTCCGGGCTTATGCGCTTCCTTCTCAGACTCGCCTGCAGCGGAAGACTGTTGCTCAGGCAGACCATGGTCACCGAAAAATTGACGTCTCTGCTCCGCTTCTTCGTCATAGAAACGGGGCTTATAATTGAATTTTCTGTGAGAATTCTCACCGAACAGACTGAAATTGAATCCCATAAAATCAAGCAAGCTTAAGTTGTGAAAGCTGTTCAAGGGCCTTGGCAGTGTCCCCGGCCACTTGTTTTACAAAGCTGTTGTCGTCAATAGTGCCCACGGCTGCAATCATTTCCTGTTCATTGCGGTAAGTAGCGCGGCGGAAAGGGTTTACCATGTCCTTCATGCGGCTGGCACGAACCTGATCACGCATAAACTCCTGTATGCGCTTTTCTTCTGCTATGGCCTTCTCCCAGGTAGCGGCATCCAGGCTCTCAACACCGAAGACATCTGCCATGCAGAAGAGAGAATGGCGCAGTTTGTCGACAGGATACCTGTCCCAAAGGGTATTATAGCGTGCATGTATGGCTTCCCAGCTGTTGAGCGCGCCTGTACGTATGTCATCCCTCAAGGCATCCACATCATTTTCGCTCATGATCTGGCCGCCGAGATTTACCCACGAACCGACTCTCTCGCCTTTCATCAGCTTGGCCACATCAGCAAGTGTGCTGCCGGGCATGTTGCGTACAAATTTCATGACATTGTCCATGGCATAGTGTATGAGCATGTCCCCATATGCCTTGTAAGCCCTGTAGGCATGACGCACACGCTCAGGCCTGCGGCTCTTCTCCATGCCCTCACCCAAGACATCAAGAGCCTCAACCTCAGCCTCTTTATCAGACTCAAGCAGACGGAGGCCTGTCTGATAAGGGCTCTCATTTTCCAATGCCAGACCGGCCTTGTGGGCTGCCTTGCCTACCCACTCGCGGAGAATCTCCCTTGCTTGAAGCACCTCTTCCATACTGTCCGGTGCGAAGGTGTCGAACTCAATGTTCTGTATCTTGGTTTTGCGTTTGTCGCGGGTCTGGAATTTCCAGTTGTTGCGGGCCAGAGAGTACATGTTGTACATCCACCAATAGGCCGGCATCACCTCAAGCCTGCCTTCCTTCTCGTTGTTGCTTATCATACAGAAAGGCAGAGGTATGTTGAGTTCGTACTGGTATGAGCCTTTGGCAAGCAGGGTATATGACGCGAATACGGAAGAATGTTTCACGTTGCTGCAGAGACCCGGCCAGAAGCCGCGTCCTGCCACCAGCTCATTGTCAGTAGAACGGCTGTTGTGGTTTGAACCTATGGTTGCACCCGCAGCCATGTTGCTCTGGCCCTTTATGCAGGCGGCAATGAGGAAGGAGTTGTTGTGATGCTGTTCATGTGCAGGGAATATGAGGTTGTTCAATACCTCACAGCAGGATATGGTGCTGTTGTCACCCATAATGGAGTTGATCACGCGGGCTCCGTATTTGAGGTTGCAGTTGGTGCCTATCACAAACTTCACAGCCGTGCATCCGTAGAAGATACGGCTGCCATAGCCCACGATACCATTGACAAGTATTACATTCTCGCCTATCTGGGATGGTTCCTGCTCTGATGAGTTGATAGTGATGTTTTTCAGCTTGGATGCGCCCTTGATGTAGCAGGCCGGACCTACTTTTACATCCTTGATGATTTCCGAGGTCTTGATTACACAATCGTCTCCTATGGTGCCATAGTAACCCCTGTGGCTGTCGAAGCTGTTCTGGGTGATCTCACCCAAACGTTTCTGGAGTATGGTGTCGTCTATGTATTTGGCCCACAGATAGGCATCGGCGGTGTTCATACCATCGAAAGGATATACCCTGCGGCAGCCTGTCTCGTTCATAACCTCCACAACAACACGCACATTCTCATCCTCGCCATCTTTGATTATGCCGTTTCCGAACTTGGAATGATCGGTGGTGCTCATCTCCTGTATGTTGAAGAGCATGCAGCGGCTTCCTATGATATAATGGCTGAGATAATGCACATCATGAATGGCACAGTCATCGCCTATGTCACATGAATGTATGGAAGAGTTGGTGATACCTATAGGAAGCCTCAAATCATGGAACTTAAGGGCACCGTCCATCACACGGCCTATGCGCACAGTTCCGTAGAAGTGATTGTTCTTGAGCATCTTGGGCGAGAATTCGTCAGTCACCCAAATGGTGTCCCAGCTGGATGCCTTGTTCTCGTTCTTGATGAGCCTCTCTATCTCATCACTTGTAAGATGTCTCCAGCCCCCCGTAGGAACGGGAGCCTGGAGATTTCGTTTTGAATATTTGTCTTCACCCGGAGCGAGGTATTTTGCCTCAATCCATCCGTCCACAAGTGCATTTGAGGACAGGACTTGTACTTTTTCCATAGCTTTCTTATTCCTTTTAAAGGAGCAAAGATAGCTATTTTACGGAAAACTTGTATATGGTATGCTGAGAATATTTCTCTCCAGGGCGCAGAATTGTGTCAGGGAACTGAGGATGATGCACGGCATCAGGAAATTTCTGAGTTTCAAGGGCCAAGGCCTCTCTGTATCCAATAGTTACACCATTCTTTCCGGCATAGCTGCCATCAAAGAAATTACCGCAGTAGAACTGTATGCCCGGCTGGTCAGAGAACACTTCCATCACGCGGCCTGACTCAGCTTCGTAAAGTTCGCACACCTTGTGCAGCGAACCGTCTGAAGGGTGGTCCAGAACCCAGTTGTGGTCGTAACCGCCACCGTATACAAGCTGAATATGGTCTTCGCCCACTCTCTCGCCTATGGCATGTGGCTCACGGAAATCGAAAGGAGTTCCTTCAACCGGCATAATTTCGCCCGTAGGGATGAGGTATTTGTCCACAGGAGTGATACCGCTGGCAGGCAATGTGAGCACATGGTCAAGTATGCTGCCGCCCTTGCTGCCGTGAAGGTTGTAGAAGGCGTGGTTGGACAGCTGTCTCTTATACACATCTGACGCTGCCGACGACTCCTTACGTGTA
>CAMFRR010000145.1 GCA_945982095.1 uncultured Bacteroidales bacterium | reverse complement strand
GGAAAACTGGGACCAGCTGCTGATGTTGGTGGAAGAGGACAGCGTGATGACCCTCACCCAGAAGGAAGAGTTCTTTGCCTTGCAGCAGATTAGCGATCCGGATGCCAGGGAGAAGACCATGAGCTTACAGCCTTGGTATGGATATATGCGTGAGGCCATGTATCCGCGCCTGAGGATGGTACGTTTCCGTTTTGCGCTCAGTCGCAAGGGAATGCTGAAAGACACCATTCACACCACGGTGCTGGACACATTGTATATGTCGGGAGTGCAGGCTATAAGAGACAGGGATTATGAGAAGGCCCTGTCCATCCTGGGACCTTATGAGGACTTCAACACTGCTGTTGCCTGTCTGGCTTTGGACCGTAATATGACCGCAAAGTCTCTGCTGGAAAAATGTCCTGATTCTGACAAAAAGGAATATATGCTGGCCATAATCAATGCCCGTCTTGGCGATGAACAGGCTGCTGTGCAACATTATATCAACTCCTGCGGCCGGAATGCCCAATTCGTGCACAGGGGTAATCTGGATCCTGAAATAAGCGCGCTGATAAATAAATATGGTTTAAACCGTGAAGAAGAGTATTAAAGAACAAAATTGAAACAAATGAAAATTAAAAGCTATTTACTGGCAGCATTTGCTGCAACACTGGCCCTATATTCATGCAAGTCCGGTGTAGACACTCCTCTGATTGATAAGGAAGGGCAAGAGGAATATGTTGAACTTTTTATTGATGGCAATGCGGCAGGCGGGCCCATGTCTGTGAAGAGCTTGTCGGTAAACCAGACAGATGAAGAAAAGGCAATAAGCAATATACAGGTATTTGCCTTTTGTGAAGACGGTAATCTTGCCGGCTACGCCAAGAACGAGAGCGGATCTGATGTGACCTTGCGTATAGCAAAGCAGCCAGGGACAGTGGAACTGTTTGCCTTGGCCAATGTGGATTTGAACAGTCTTGATCTGAGCACCATCAGGAACAGGAGTGAACTTTCGAACACATACATTAATGCGAACAGCAGCGCACCTGGCAGATTCATGATGTCAGGAAGCTATGATTATACCTCAGAATCTCCCAACGCGTTGACCATCAACCTGTACCGTTATCTGGTGCGAGTTTCGGTCGAGAAAATCAACAAAACCGAGCATATGAAAACTCAGGATATTGTCCTGCAGGGCATATACCTTATAAATGTCTGTGACAAAATGAGCCTTGATGGAACTATAGTTTCTGATGACGTCAACAATTGGAAGAACTTCAAATTATTTGGAGAGGATGCTTACGATGTACACAAGTGGCGTGGCGAGCATCAAATGAACAGGTCATACCCGTCAAACCTGACATCAATGGTCGTGGACAGGCAGATGTATTGTCTTCCAAACCCTACATTGCAAAAGAATGACCGCAACGATGCTAGCGCAAATCCAAGGGTAACACGTCTGGTAATAGAGTGTACAATTAATGGAGTTACCTATTATTATCCAATCAATGTGCTTGATGATAGGGATTCCGAGGATTCGGCCCTGTCAAGGAATAAGCATGTGTATTTTAAGACAATCACGATTTCCGGTTTGGGTTCTTCAAGTCCGGACGTCCTGCCTGAATTCGTTAATTTGAGCTATGAGTTTGTGGTCAAGGATTGGGATAGCTCTCAATATGAGATTGAATATTAGAGTTGTATGTATTGTCATTGGGTGTATGGCTTCCTGTTCCGTATTGGAGAACAGGGGCCAATGCCCTTGCAAGGTTGAATTGGAAATGGAGGAAGAGGGGACGGGCTTGCTTGTGTATTCGTTTTGGGCGGAAGATGGTGAGGTGTTGAAATCAAAGACCATAAGCAAAGCTCCGGGTCCTCTGAAAACAAAGATATATGTGAAGAAGGGGCTCAATGTCTTGTGTTCGGTATGGATTCCGGGTGGACAGTCGGTAGGGGAGCATAGTGTCACCATACCATACGGCACCCAGGCAGACAGCTTGTATGCCATGGTGGGCAAACTGGATTGCAGGGCAGAAACTGCAGAGTGCAAAGTCAAGATGCATAAGAATTTTGCCACCTTGAGCATAATTTTCAAAAACGTGCATCAGGGCACAACATTCGACTATTATCCTGAAGTCTATGCCGATACGTATGGTATAGAGCTTCCGTCTTTGAGGCCACTCAAAGGAGAGTTCCGCTTTACGCCTCCTATTGAGAGCAACAGGGCAGAATGCCGTCTTCCCAGACAGTGTAGCAATGAACTCAGTATTATGCTCAAGCGCCGTTCAGACGGTGGAAAGGAGTATGAGCTTCCTTTGGGTAGAGAGTTGGAAGAGGCCGGGTATGATTGGACGGCTGAGGACCTTGCGGATGTGGAAGTGGTGGTGGATTATGTGAGGATGCAGCCCGGTATTGGCGTTGCGCCTTGGGATGAGATAATTATTGATGAAATATACTATTGAGTTTATGAGAAAGATAGGATGTTTGATGATTGCCTTGGTTGCCGTGGTATCCTGCTCACTCTTGCAAGAACAGCCAGCCCCATCAGTGGAAGAATATTCTTTTGAACTTTCCTGCCCTGTGGTGCGTAGCCGCTTCCCGTCCGATTGCATGAACAGGATAAGCAGTGTCAATCTGTTTGTGTTCAAGGACGGAAAGCCATTAAGGGCCTGCTCTGCCTATTCTGCAGGCAACAGCCTCACTGTGAGACTGCCTGATGCCAAGGCTAAGTATGCCTTATACTTCATAGCCAATGTCGGTGATGTGAGGGCAATTGTACACAGTAAGTGCGCGGCAGAAAATGATATGAAGACTTGGGTATATGACATAGGTGATTATTCGGGTTTTGAAAGCCAGGGAGTGCCAATGGCCTTGAGCGTGCCGGAGTGGACAGTGGGTTTGTCCTCAAGCTTTGAACTCACCCGCCTTGTGAGCCGCATCCAATTGTCTTTCAGCAACAGTTCATCTTACGATGTGAAGATTAAATCTATGGCACTCAGGCACTCAGCCAAGGCAATACGTCCTTTTGCGGAAGGGTACGGCGCTGCCTCTTCCTCGGAAGTGTTCAATACGGAAGGTCTGGATGATGAACTGAGCGCAGCTGATTTGCAGCAGCTGGCACAAGGGGGTTCCGTGGAGCTGTACTGTTGTGAAAACTGCCATGGAGCACTGCTTAAGAATAATACGGATCCCAAGCTTAAGTCCCCGGGCAATATAACGCAAGATAAAGCGGAGGTGGTTACATATTTCGAGATAGAAGCGGAGGTGGATGGAGGTAATGTGCATTGGGATAATGTCACCTACCGTTTTTGTCTCGGGATGGACACCACTTCCAATTTTGACATACCTCGCAATTCCAATCTCAATTATAATGTGGATTTTGCCAATGCTCCTGAAGATACGGGCTGGACCGTGGTTCCCGGAGAGCCTGACTATGATGACAATGTGTTGGTGAATGTGCACAGAGGCGGCTATATTCCATCTTGGGACAGTTTCGTGTTTCCGGAAGCATCTGTGGCTCAACCTGTAAAGGTGAATGTTCTGGGAGGGTCATATACGGTTACTGGCTCAGGCACCAATCTCAGAAAAGGTGACAGCTCCTCTCTTGAAGAAACGGTGATTGTGCTAGGGAATACCTTGTATGTAAAGTGTGGGTCAAACTATGGGATAGAGATGGCCCAGGACGGGCATGTCACGGTTGCTTTGAATATGAGTGCTCCGACGGAGAAACTAATGTGCGTGCCGGCCGCAAGCAATGCAAACGGGAAGTTGGTGCGTGTGGAGCATCTGGCTTCGGGCGGGGAGTACACTGTATATCTGTCTCTTATACA
>CAMFRR010000144.1 GCA_945982095.1 uncultured Bacteroidales bacterium | reverse complement strand
AGAGACAGGCTGGGTTGATGGTCTGGACTACTAAAAATTTGAAGAGTTATGAAACTTATCGACAATATAAAACTTTTCGCTTCGGCCGGTATTCTTGCAGCGCTGCTTTTCGGCTGTAAGAAAGAAGAACTCAAACCGGCGAATGCTGTGGCAGCGGAGTATTCAACGCTGACTTTTGAAGCCGTCGATGCAGAACCTCAGGATTTGCCTGTGTATGCCGACGGATACTGGAATGTCGAATGCGACGAGCAATGGGTGGAATTCTCGACCATTCAGGGCTATGGCAGCAGTACTCTCAAAGTGTACGTGCAAGACAACCTCGACAATAATGTGATGGATCTGCCTCGAACGGCAAAGGTATACCTCAAGGGCGGTTCAAGCGATCCTAAGCAGAACTTCTATTTCGTTATTGAGCAGAAAGGCGACAAGTATAAAGGTGTAAAGGATATCACTGTTACTGAAGCCTTGAAACTTGAAGACGGAAGGGTTGCAAGGGTGCCTGACGCACACGTGCTTGCAAAAGGTACAAAGGCTTTCATAGTTTCTGACGGCACTTCCCACCTTATGGTGCTTGGCGAGGCTGAAGTAAAGCCAGGTGACCAGATTTCCTTCAACGGTGAGAAGGGCACTTCTTACGGAGTACCTGTCGTGACCCTTGATGAACTGGTAGTAAAGGCTTCTGGTACAGCGGTTTATCCTGATGCCAAGGTGGTTGATATCGACACTTATGAGGCTACAACTTCAGAGTTTATACAGGTAGAGGGTTCTCTTGTAGGATCGACCCTGCGTTTTGCAGGCAAAGAGAAGAGACTTGATATAGTGTATCCTACTTCTGAGCTCAATCTCTCTTCAGTGGACATTCACAAACTCGTGGTCAGAGGCTTCTATGCAGGAGTTGTTGACAAGAACACCAAGAATAAGGCAATCATCGCAGTCGACTATCAGGACAAGGGTATGGATGAGAGTCTCGTGCCTTATCCTGTAAAATGGGCTGTGGGCGCCGGTGCAAAAGAAGCAGGTTACCTCAACTACACCACTGATTCTTGGGCTGCAACCAACTCTATAGAGGCAATACAGGGTCTTGGTACAATATCATACATCCCTGCATGTACCAATCCTATAGACTTCCTGCTTCCTTGGACTCCTGAAATGGAGGACCTGGCAGATAAGGATGGAAAACTGGTATCAAAAGGAAACCTAGTGGACAACGGAAACAAGAAATTTGCTCGCGACATCAACGGTTCCGACATACGTATCGTCGGTACATGGCCTGGCGATTTCTGGCTCTTCACAGGTACAGGCGCCATCAAGGCAGGTTCAAAGGTTCAGATTAAATTCGAGAGCCGTGTTTCAGGAACCAACCACATGTTCTGGCAGGTAGAGTACTATGACGGAGGCAATTGGAAAATTGCAGGCGACTATCAGGAGACAGACGTTACAGGTACCAAGATTACCTACACCCACTCAATGAATCCTGACGCTTCTACCAACGTGAAGGTTAATCCTATTGTTACCTTCAACCACAACAACGACCACTGTTATTTCCGCTTCCGTTGCATGGCCAACTGGCAGACCAACGGAAAAGGCCCTCTCGCTGCCCGTAACGGCGGTACAGGCCGTATCTCTGTAAATGATGTGACTGAGGCAGGTGTAGAGTGGTGGCCATCCATCACCATTATAGAGGAGGGCGACGGAGTCGACCGTCCTGACACCGACCCTGTAATGGCCAATATAATCACAACTCCTGACTACCTTACCTTCGAGGGTACTCCTGAGGGTCCTAAGACCATCAGCATCTCATCAGACTACGATTTCACTGTGAGCGCCACTGCCGACTGGCTCAGCCTGGATGTGAATCAGGGTGTAAAAGGCGAAAAGACAGCTGTCAAGGTTACTTGCGAGCCTTCATCATCATCCAAGCTTCGCGAAGCTGCCTTGATAATCGTATCTGCCGACAGCAAGAAGACTGTGCCTGTTATACAAAGCGCTGCTGGAGGTCAATTGGATCCGCTTATCAGCATCTCCGCAAACAAAAATATCTCCGACCTTCTCGGTGAGGGAGATGAGTTTACAGTTGCAGTCCAGTCCAACACAGACTATGAAATAGAAATATCCGATGATTGGATTACTGAAGTGGAAGTGCCTGCCACAAAGGCACTGGTAGAGAAAACCTACCGTTCATTCAAGGTAAGTCCGAATGTCAGCGGAGCATCCAGAAGTGGTTATGTTCGATTCTTTAATGACAAAGAGGGCATCGAAGCCTATGCAATGGTTAAACAGGCTAACTTCGTACCGAGGGTTGATATTTCTGCCAGCAGTATTTATCTGGGCGTTCCAGGAATTGCAAGCACGATTACATTTGCAGTGGATGCCAATGTCAACTTTACCATTTCTTCTGATGCCGATTGGATTACCTTCCCTGCAGCCGAAGCAAAGGCCGGCATTTATGAGGTACCTGTTTCATTCGCTGCAAATTCCGGCGAGGCAAGAAGCGCAACAGTAACCATTTCAAACGAGCCATATTCATATAAAAAGACCTTGACTATCAATCAGTTTGCATCTGGTATCCTGTTTGCTGATGATTTTACTTGGCTCAAGCCTGTTGTGGATAAAGCCAAAGAAACAACCCCGGGTGATTATGACACTGTCGGGAATCATAACCTCAGCGCAAAAGCACCGAATATCTATGCTACTGCGGATTTGAATGCTTTGTTCGTTCCTCTGCGTGACGCAATTGGATATTATATTCCTGGCAAAGCTGACGGTGCAAACAATGTGGTTTACCTTCAGGAATATTACCTGAAGATGGGAAAGACAAAATCAGAAAGCCAAACATCTCTGACTCTTCCTGCAATCTATTCAGAAGGAAAGGATTATACTGTATCCTTCGATTGGGCAAGGATGGAACAAGGCAGTGGTTCACTCGACGACTATACTTTGACCTTGGTCATATCAGGCGAAGGAACATTCGAGAATGGTACGAAATATAGTGATGAACTCTCAACTCCTCAACAGAAAGGAGAAATGTTCTGGACCACTGTATCTGCAATTGTCAAGGGAGCAAATAAGGACACCAGAATAACAATGGTTGCAACATCCAACCTGGACAAGACTACCGGCAAGATTGATTACACGAAGAGCGGTGGAAAGCGAATGTTCATCGACAACATCGTAGTCAAAGCCAAATAATCTTTCAGTCTTTACCATACAATCGAGTAGGAGGAAAACCACTATTTTTGTTTTTCTCCTACTCGATTTAGACCATGATTTCACTAAAGAGGAGGCTGGCTGAGAAGCCCGAGTACTTCCAGGCCGGTCTCCTTTCTTTTTTGTCAAATTGCATATACGTATGGGTATAACAGATATTGTGTTCTTGGGCATAGGGCTGGCTATGGATTGCTTTGCCGTGAGCTTCAGCAAAGGCATGGCTGCATATAAATTGTATCTTTCAAACGCTCTTTTCATGGCCCTGGTCTTTGGACTTTTCCAGGCCGGAATGCCTCTGATAGGTTATTGGGCAGGATCTGTGTTTGCTGATTTCATTAGCCGCATCGCTCCCTGGTTGGCTCTGATACTGCTTGGTTTCATAGGCGGAAGGATGATAAAGGAGCATTTTTCCTCTAAAGGAAAATGTGAAACGGGAAGCGCGGACTATGGTCTGGGTACAGTGCTTATGCTTGCCGTTGCCACCAGTATAGATGCTCTTGCCACTGGGCTTGTCTTTGTAGGAGGTGAGACAGGGATATGGCTGGCTGTCAGCGTTATAGGAGTACGCAGTTTTGCCTGTCCTCTTATACACATCTCCGAGCCCAC
>CAMFRR010000143.1 GCA_945982095.1 uncultured Bacteroidales bacterium | reverse complement strand
AGCCCTTACAATCTATGAATGCTGGAGATATGATGTTCCGGCATCGGCAACAGTCCGAACTCGAAAACGGCAACGCAAAACGTCTTTCTTTCACCGAGATGTGCAGAAAGGCAGCTTTGGATCAGGCAGAACTTGACAGGCAGGTACGCAAGGAACTGGGGCTGTCAGCCCTTACAATCTATGAATGCTGGAGATATGATGTTCCGGCATCGGCAACAGTCAACTCGACTATGCCAGAAGACGTTTGACTGCCTCGCTGATGGCACGTCCGTCAGCCAGGCCGGCCATCTTCTTGGTGGCTGTACCCATCACCTTGCCCATGTCAGCCTTGGTCTTGGCGCCTACAGCCTCTATTACCTCTTTTACCGCAGCTTCAATCTCTTCAGGAGAGAGCTGTTTAGGGAGGTATTTCTCCATTTTTGCAGCCTCAGCAAGCTCATTCTGGGCAAGCTCAGGACGTGAAGCAGCAGTGTACTGCTCGGCACTTTCCTTACGCTGTTTCACCAGCTTTTGGATAAGTTTTACTATATCGCTGTCCTCCAATGTCTTGTCTGAAGCACCCTCTGCAGTCTTTGCGAGCAGAATGGCAGATTTGATGGCGCGCACTGCGGCAAGACCTACGGTATCTTTAGCTTTCATGGCCTCCTTGAGGTCATTCTGAATCATTTCTTCCAATGTCATGACTATAATTCTTTAATATCATCGTGCAATTTACAACTAATTTTTCACTTTAATATAGTGTATTGTGCTATATTTGTGTTCTATGACAATGAGTACATCTTCCTATATATGGTTCGCGGTGGCATTCATACTTTACACCGCCTTCTTATTCATAGTATCAAGACTCACTTCACGTGGAGGTTCCGCAGGATCGTTCTTCCGCGGAGACCGCAAGGCTCCCTGGCCAGTAGTTGCATACGGCATGGTAGGAGCTTCGATCAGCGGTGTAAGCTTCATTTCGGTTCCGGGCAATGTATGGACCCAGAACTTTTTCTATATGCCTATGGTTATGGGCTTTGTGGTGGGTTATATAATCATAGCCAAAGTTCTGCTGCCCCTGTACTACAAAATGAATCTCACATCCATCTACACTTATCTGGAGCACAGATTCGGAAAGAAAACCCATCACACAGGCACTGTAGTGTTCATGGTATCCCGCTTCCTGGGGGCAGCCGCAAGATTGTTCGTAGTAATAGTGGTTCTCTATACCTTCCTGCCTCCGGCATTCGGAGCCGTCACGGGAGAAATGGGAGGATATGCCATAATCAGCTTGCTGTTCCTCGCCCTTCTGTACCTATATACATATAAAGGAGGGGTCAAGACCATAATTTGGACTGATGTCATTCAGACCACGGTGATGCTTGCAGCCGTAGGATTCACCATTTGGTTCGTGTGCCGCGACATGGGCTGGAGCCTCGGGGGCATGATGAAGGCAGTGGGTGCGGCAGTTAATCCGCACGAAGGCACAGTGGGCTTGGGAAAGGCTTTCACCTCTTGGTTCGACACTGACTTTTCACATGGCACCAACTATATCAAGCAGTTCATTTCCGGCATTTTCGTGACCATCGCCATGACAGGTCTGGACCAGGCAATGATGCAGAAGAACCTTGCATGCAAGAGTTTGAAGGACGCGCAGAAAAACATGTACACGACCTCTCTCATCATTGTGGCCGTCAACCTCTTCTTTGTGCTGCTGGGAGCCCTGCTCTGCGTATATGTAGATTATCTGGGAGGTCTCGAAGCCATGGGCATAAGCAAAACTGACGAAATTTTCCCTGCTGTTGCCAGCCGCTACCTTGGCACTGGAGTTGGAGTCCTTTTCCTTGTGGGTCTAATCTCGGCATCCTTCCCTTCTGCCGGTGCTGCCATGACCTCGCTGACCACATCCATATGTATAGACTTCCTCGGCTTCGACAAGGGCACTACCGCCAATGCAGCCATAAAGGAAAAGCAGAGGTTATGGGTACATATGCTCGTAGCCGTGGCTTTCCTTATTATCGTTCTGATACTATGCGCCGTTTCAAGCGATGCGGTAATCAACCTCATATACAAGCTGGCCTCATACACCTATGGTCCGCTGCTCGGAATATTTTTCTACGGCATACTCAGTTCAAGACCTGTGCGCGACGGGGCCGTACCTTATATAGCTGCGGTATCTCCCCTGCTCTGCATACTCGTAAACCTGGTTCTCAAATCCACAGCGGGTTTCGACCTGGGCTTTTCCGTACTGATTGTGAATGCCCTGTTCACTGCTTTGGGAATGCAGATGTTCAGCAAAAAGGCAAGAAATTAACAACATAAATACTGACAAAATGATACTCATTATCGAGAGTGGAGCCACCAAAAGCCGCTGGATGCTGGTTGACAAGTTTGGAAAGACTGTATCGGACACACTGCTCCAAGGTATGAACATTTCAACACAGGAAGTGGCGCTGATAGAACCTATCATAAGAGGCGCAGCCTATTCAATGGATGTCAAACTTGTGGAAGAAGTGTACCTGTACACGGCAGGAGTGCCTTCTGAAGTAAGCAGTATACAGCTCAAACATATTTTTTCGGAACTGTTCCCACAATTGAAAAGCTTCAATATAGAAAGCGATATGTTGGCCGCCTGCCGTGCCGTATGCGGACACAAAGAAGGATTTGTTGCCATACTTGGAACGGGCTCAAATTTCTGTCATTATGACGGAGAGAAGATTGATTTGCGTGTCAACAGCGGAGGTTACATACTCGGGGACGAGGGAAGCGCAGCAAGACTGGGCATACTTTTCCTGTCCGACCATATTAAAGGTCTTATACCTGAAGAAATAGAAGGCGAATTTGCAAAACGATTCGATGCCTCATATGCAGGTATTGTGGCCAAACTCTATTCATATGGAGGATCACCTTCGGCTTACCTGGGCAGCCTTGCGCCTTTCATAATGGAGCATTATGAGCATCCATACATCAAAGAGTTGGTGGACAGCAACTTCCGATCTTTCTTCAGACGTTGCGTCAAAACTCTTGGCTGTCAGCTGCCTATTGGAGTAGTGGGCGGTTTCGGCTGCGCCTGCAAGGATATGATCAAGACCATTGCAGCTGAGGAAGGTGTCAAAATCTCATGTTTCATACCTTCCCCTGCAGTAATGCTGCCTGCTTTCCATTGCGGAGAATAGGAATCACAGCATATTTGTGAGAGCAACGAAGTCGTCTACAGACAGCCTTTCCGGCCTCAATTCCCACATAGGGTCCGACAGGAACTGAGCCAAGTGTTCGGCATCCCAGCCCTCACGGGCAGCCTTTGCCTGTATCATAGGTTTGAGACTGTTGCGCAAGGTCTTGCGTCTTTGTCCGAAGGCTGTCTTGACAACGCTCTTGAACAGAGTCTCGTCACAATCAAGACTGTTTCTTGAGTTGCGGCGCAGGCGTATTACGGCACTCTGCACTTTGGGCGGAGGCGCGAAACATCCGCTTCCCACCGTGAAAAGGTATTCTATGTCATACCATGCCTGAAGCAGCACACTGAGTATGCCATAGGTCTTGGTTCCAGGCTTCTCGGCTATGCGTTCTGCAACTTCCTTCTGAATCATGCACACTACCTGGGGGACCCTGTTGCGGTAATCCAGAATCTTGAAAAATATCTGTGAGGATATGTTGTAGGGGAAATTGCCTATTATGCAGAAGTCGCCTTCCTTATAAATGGCCTCCAGTTTGAGTTTGAGAAAGTCGCCCTCAAGCACACGGCCATATGCCGCGCTGAAATGGGACAGCAAATAGTCAACGCTCTCCCTGTCTATTTCTATCATTCTGAAATCCAAATCCTTACGTTCAAGAAGATATTGAG
>CAMFRR010000142.1 GCA_945982095.1 uncultured Bacteroidales bacterium | reverse complement strand
TGTAGGCTCCGCAAATACGGCTGTCAACAAGCTTTGCCACCATACGGTTGAATGAAGAGGAACTCAGTGTCTCATACTGGCATAGCTCCTCCAAACTCAACTCCTTGCATATCTGTATATGTACACGGCCTTTAAAACCTGTGATACCGCTTATGACGCTCCTTAAGTCTTCACCCGGCTTCTTGACATAGGGACCCAGACTGCGCGAATAAATTTCCAGAGCCTTCAGTACGTCGCAAGGCTCCCATTCATATGATATTGCCACAGGCACTATATGCATCTCCGCCAAAGATTCAGCCTTGGAAATGGACGCCGGAGCACTCAGCCTCAGCATATTTATCACGCCCTGGTCTGTACGGTCCAGCCCGTCCTTTGTGCGCCCGTTACGCTGGGCTATCCACAACGAATGCCCCAACACGGACACGGCAGCGCGCATATAATCGGACAGATGGGATGAAGCTTTGAAGAAGTCCCTTATGCTGCCTCCCGGTCTCTCCACCCTGAACATCTTGTTGGACTTGCCTATGTCAATGATAAGCTGGTCCCTCATGAGATTGGCGCCGAAAGTGATTTCAGTTGTGTCCATTCCCCGGTCAATGAGCAAGTTCTGAAGAAGAGAAGCATCAAGCATTATATCTCTGTGGTTGGACATATAAATGTAGCTGCCTTTCCTGTCCACATTCTCGAAACCTCCACAACTGAGCTCAGTTACAGTATTCTTGCAAATCATATTGTTGGCAACATACATCACCTTCGTCTGGAAATCCTTGATGGTGGTGATGGAGCGCAGCATATCGGCCACTTCCTCAGCCGTCTTGTCCGGAAAGACATATGAGGCCATAATGGGAAACATAGGGTCTGAGGCTATGCGGTGCATGGCCTGGGGAATCTCAGAATCGGCATATGGCCTTATGTCATCAAATCTGTTCATTATGTGTACTTTGATTGATTTTGTCCAATACATAATTAAGACCAAGTATGACCTCAGATGTATTAATGGCAGTAAGAGGCACTCCACAGAAGCCATGCACATTGTTGTTCTGGCCTGTGAGCAGCAGATTCCTTACCTTAGTCACCACAGGAAGCTGCGAAGCCGCCATATTGTTGCAGTCCTTGGCAAAGCCGCACATAGAACCTTCCTTAACCCCGTACCAGTCACGTATGGTCAGAGGAGAAGCCGTATTTATCTGCTCCACGCAATTCTCGCGGAAGCCGGGAAACATTTTTTCCATAAGGGCGAGCAGTTTTTCTGCGCACTCCTCTTTCCAGCGCACATATGCCTCAGGTCTGTGGCCAAGTGTACTGTTCTCCCATTCTTTCACAAATTCCCATGGCATAGGGGCCGTTATGATGATTTTACTGGCATATTCTCCCTGGTCTATATCAGGAGGTGTCATATACAGGAAGCCCAAAGGCCATTCATCCCCAGGCTTGTCAAAATTCCACATTCTGTCATATCGGCCCATATAGTAGCATGAATGGTTTATATATCTGAAACTTTCAGCCTTGAGCTTGATGTTGAGGGTAAAGGCCGAATAAGTGTTGGGAAGTGAATCCATACGATTGCGAAAGGCCTTGGGCAAAAGGGATGGGTCTTCAAAAAGCTTGAGCAGAGTGCAAGGATGAATGGCACTGATATACCAGTCTGCACTGAAGCTGCGGCCTTTGCGCGTATGTACCGAAGTAATCAATTTGCCTTCGCTGCATATCTTTTCCACTCCATCACCAAGTATTACCTCTCCCCCATGCTCTTCAATACATTCCTTCAGCGTATCTGCAAAAAGCTGTGAGCCTCATTCAAAACGGGCTTGGCCCGTAAATGTACAGAACACTTATCAAGGCATGTATGAATGCCGGGGTCTTATTCTCGATTCCACCGTAAAGAGGATTCATATAAGCCAGCAAAGCCGCCAGTTTGGGATCAGATATATACTTGGAAATAAAGGCATTGACACTGATGATGAAATCTTCGCCATGCTGCACTGCCCAGCCTTTGGAAGGACGCAGGTAGAACAGGTCCATTTCATCGGTAAGTCTATAGATGGCATCCACATAAGCCTTGAGCTCTGCCCTCTGGTGTGGAAACTCCTTTGCCAGACTGTCCACAAACTCTTCCCTGCCCTGTGCAATGAAATAAGTCTTGTCATCCTGAGCCATGTACAGGGTATCAATAGGATATGGGTCCACGTGCCTGATATGCATCTTGTCAGCAATGCCGAGATACTTGCATATACGATATATGTTTCCGCCTTCATGAAGACCTCCCACAACGTGCATGCCCGTATCGAAAACCTCACCGAAGCGTTTGAAGCTCTGCAAGCCTCCACCGCAGGTGGGATTCTTCTCAATCAGTGTAACCTTCAGGCCTTCCTTGGCCAATATGGCTCCAGTAAAGAGCCCACCCAGGCCTGCACCTATTATTACTGCGCTCTGTTCCATATGCTCCAAAACTAAGTACTATAAGCAATCCTTGATATTAGCGAAAAGCTGATGGGCGGGAACAAGAGCCCCACAGGTCACAATGGTTCCCACCAGAACTCCCAGCATTCCGTGAGAGTTGACATTCTGTCCTGCCAAGAGCAGATTTGGTATTCTGGTCCTGTATGGCACACGGGCTGCCGAACCTGCATTTATATCCTTCGCAACCCCATACATCGAGCCCTTTTCAGTGCCTGTATAATCCAGGTAAGTCAGAGGAGTGGAAGTCCACCAGGAATCCACCTTGTCCAAAGTACCGGGTATCTGTCTCTCAAGTTCGGCCAACAATATATGCGCCTTATGTTTCTTGAACTGCTCATATTCCTCCCCACGGCGTCCTATGGCAGTCCCCTTCCATCTTTCCACTTCGGACATATCCATATACGACAGCACCACGGCGCTCTTTGCCCACAGCGGCTGCATCTCATGGCACATATGCATATACAATAATCCCTTAGGCCATTCAGCTTCGGAGTAATGCTCACAATTCCAAGGACTTGAGCCCGTATAACCGAAATAGTTGCTGTTCATGTAAGGCATGCTGTTTTCCTTGAATTTGAGGTAAAAGGCAAAAACTCCTGCAGTCTGCGGCATTGAGTTTATTCTGTTTCTGAAAGCAGGACGTATGAGTTTGGTGTCCAACATTTCCATCAGACGCATAGGATGCACGGTGCTGATAATCCAATCGGCGGCGTAATAAGAACCGTCAAGGGTTTCCACTCCCTTGGCCCTGCTGTCGTCACACAATATCTTAACCACCTTTTTACCTGTAAGGACCTCGCCTCCCATAGCCTTTATGCTGCACTCAAGCGAGTCTGCAATACTGTCGCTGCCGCCGGCCAACCTGTAAGAACTCTGGTTATAAAAATCCATGATGAAGGCATGCTGGGCAAAAGGGGTCTTGTCCAGTTCTCCCGAATACAGGGGTATGTCCCCGGCCAGAACATTCTTCAGCACAGGGTCGGAGAAGAGTTCATCCAGCACCTCATTGATGGAAAGCAGCTGGTATCTGGTATTCACCGCAGTGTCACGCTCATCGGAGCTGAGGGAAGCAAGAGTAGAGGCGGCAGAAATCCTGTCCACAATCTCCAGGTAGCGTTTGAGCGCATCCTTCTGTGCAGGGAAATAGCTGCCCATCTGCTCCAGGAATGCTTCGCGCCCCACAGGGAAATTGAAGCGCTGCCCGGCAAGGCTCACGCAGTTGTAGGCCTGAGGATCCATAGGGCTGAGCTTCACCTTGTCATACATCCCGAAATAGCGCATCAGTACATCCATAGTCTGACCCGGAGCAGCCGAGCCTATGAAATGCATGCCTGTCTCGAAACGTACTCCCTTTCTCGAGAAACACTGCAGACAGCCTCCTGTCTGTGAGCCCTGC
>CAMFRR010000141.1 GCA_945982095.1 uncultured Bacteroidales bacterium | reverse complement strand
GAATATGCCTGCGGGCAACAGGGGCTACCAGACAGTATTCTGGAACATAGGATATTTCGACAAGCCATATTTTGAAGGTGTGTTCGGCGACTTCCTCTTCCCTGACGGCACTGCGCCTAAATGGGAGACCCTGAGCTGGCTGCAAAAACACTTCATGAACTGGTTCAACCAGGAGAGATTGCGCTATGTGCTTACCTTCCCTGTTGAAACTATGGCTCTGCTGACAGACGGGGGAGATGATTTTGCGGACAAGGAATATGCTGATTTCACTGCCGAGATGTGGAGCAAGGGACACAGTTTCTTCTGCTACCTGAGCAATAGCCCGGACAGCCTCAGCTCATGCTGCCGTCTGCGCAATTCCCTCAAGGACCTTGACGATCCTTCACACAACATCACTACCCACCAGTACTCAATGGGTACGGCTTCAGTGGCTACAGGATCCAAATCCGTGATGACCATCAACCTGAACCGTCTCATTCAGGATGCGACACGCCGTTACTACCGTGAGAAAAAAGGCATTATGCTCTCCAGCGGTGCGCCTATACCGGGCTCTCCTGCCATTGACAAGAAGGTGCTCTATGAGGATTACATTGCAGCCGACATACGCACTATGACCGAGCGTGTGCACAAATATCAGATTGCTTTCAACGAGATTATCAAGGATTTCCTCAAAGCCGACATGCTGGATGTATACCGTGCAGGTTTTATCGATATGAAGAAGCAGTACCTTACAGTGGGAGTCAACGGCCTCACTGAAGCTGCTGAGTTCCTTGGCCTGGAGGTGTCTCCAAACGATGAATACAAGTACTTTGTGAACACGGTACTTGAGACCATAAACATATGCAACCGTCAGGACCGCACTCCTGATGCAATGTTCAACACAGAGTTCGTACCTGCAGAGAACCTTGCGGCAAAGAATTACAAGTGGGACAAGAAGGACGGATACTTCGTATCAAGCAAACATAATCTCTACAGCTCGTACTTCTACAATCCTGAAGATGTGAGGACCAGCGTAATAGACAAGTTCAAGCTCCATGGCGAGGATTATGTCAAGTACCTTGACGGAGGTTCTGCCCTGCATATGAATCTTGAAGAGCATCTGAGCAAGGACCAGTACCGTGCACTGATGAGCACTGCTGCCCATTATGGCACCAACTACTTTACATTCAATGTACGCAACACTGTGTGCAATGATTGTGGTTTCATCAGCAAGGACACGCTCCATGTCTGCCCTAAGTGCGGCAGCCAGAACCTGGACTACCTCACCAGGGTCATAGGTTATCTTAAGCGCATATCTTCATTTGCAGAGCCTCGTCAGGAGGAAGCAAGCATAAGATATTATTCCGGTGCTCCGAATGCCACTGAGCAGACCTTGTTCTAACATAACAGGCAATAGCTTTATATGATTAAATACCTGCCTCAACTCACCGACGTAGTTATGGAGGAGATTCCGGGCAAGATAACCCTGGCAGTGGAGATATCCAGATGCCAGGGTAATTGTCCGGGATGTCATTCGCCTTTTCTGAAAGAAGATATTGGTCTTGAACTGACCACTGACGTGGTGGATATGCTGCTGTACGACAACTTCGGAGTCAACTGTTTCCTGCTGCTTGGCGAGGGCGACGATCCCGAGGCTCTGAAAGCCATTGCCCGTCATTTGCGCTCTGAACATCCCAGAGTTGAGTCTGCTCTTTATAGCGGGCGCCAGGAAGTTGAGGATGAGCTGTACGAGCTCTTCGATTATGTGAAAGTGGGTCCTTATATTGCAAGTCTGGGCCCTCTCAATTCCTGGACTACCAACCAGAGACTATATCATCATCGCGAAGACATCACCTCCAAGTTTTGGAGATGACATCCCGTTATGCCTGGCAGCGACCGGTCATCTCTAATCGCTATCAGTCAGCCTAATCAAGCGAGGCGACAAATGCATTCAGTTTGGCCCTGAACTTAGGCAGCATCATGTCGAAAGTTTCCACATTGTCATCAGCTCCGTCGCTGATGCATTTGATGGCAACCATATCCAGGCCGAAAATCTTGCATATGTTCGCAAGAGCAAAACTTTCCATATCCAGGCAGTCGAATTTCCGGCGCATTTCCGCAACCTTTTCACTGCCGAAGGTCTCATTGCAAATGAAGAAATCTGATGAGGCGCAGCACCTGCCCTCCTTCTGTGGCAATACATCGAAGCATATGCGTTCCTGTATGAAACTGTCCCCGTTGTTTACAAATTCTTCCGCTAACACTATTTCCCCACGCTTGAACTTTCCGCTGCCTGCAGTGCCTAAGGACACTATGAGCGGCGCTTCACATTCTTTACCCTCCGCGCGCTGAGCTGCCCAAAGCTCCATATCCTGCCTGTGGGCCATAATCCATTTGAGCAGGGCTCTCGATGCGCGTGCCTTGCCAACTCCGGTGAAAACCACTTCCGAAGAGCTGCACGAGGGATCGAGTTCCTCTTTCATTGCTACGAAATATACTTTTTTTGCTTTTTTGAGAAATTCAAGGTTGCTGTTCATATGCTATGCTTTAGAAGTTGCAAAGATAAGCTCTTTTTCAATATTTATTTGTATTTTTGTAGTTCCATCTAATACAATAATATGCAAAAAGAATAAAAGTGTAATGTCTGAACTCAAGAAAAAGTTATTGTCTGAAGACTGGATGGCGGTATGGCTGGGTTTCATAGTTATAGCCATAGCCTGCGTAGCAGTGCTTACAGGAGCATTTGATTTCTCCGCCCTAAAATTCAAAACCTGGAGCTTTGGTGAAGGAGGCAGCTCCCTTGCTGAACTCGGTGCCCAGATGGGCAGCATCAAATTTTGGAACCAGACCCTTCTAACCTTCATAGTCACAGGATCTTTGTTCACAGGAGCCGCCGTGCTCAGGGGCGAAAGAAGCCGCACTTTCCTGCCTGCTTTCAGCTGCCTTTTCATACTCAGTTTCCTCATACGCCTCATCAGCGCCGAATTTACCCTCAACCGTTATCTGGAATGGGCCTTCTGGGCTCTGCTTGTGGGTCTGCTGATATCCAATACCGTCGGCACTCCGAAATTCATGAAACAGGCTGTCAAGACCGAATTCTACATCAAGACTGGCCTGGTCATCATGGGCTTCAGCGTCCTTTTCAGCAACATAGCCAAGTTTGGCCTCTATGGTCTGGGAATTGCCTGGATCGTGACCCCTATAGTGATTATATTTATGTGGTGGTTCGGCACCAAAGTGCTGAAAATCAACAATAAACCTATGGTCATAACCATGGCGGCCGCTACTTCCGTATGCGGAACTTCAGCAGCCATAGCCACAGGTGCCGCGTCCCGCTGCAAGAAAGAGGACCTTTCAATGGTAGTGAGCATATCCATCATCTTCACAATCCTCATGATGGTGTTCGAGCCTATGCTGATTAAAGCGGTGGGAATGAGCCCTATAATGGGAGGTGCCCTCATAGGCGGAACCGTGGACAGCACAGGCGCGGTTGTTGTAGCCGGCACGGCATTGGGCGGTGAAGCCCAGACCGCTGCAGTCCTGGTAAAAAGCATACAGAACATACTCATAGGCTTCATCGCATTCTTCGTGGCCTTGTTCTTTGCACTTCACGTGGACAAGACTCAGGGACAGACAGTAGGAGCTTCGGAGATATGGATACGCTTCCCGAAATTCATCATAGGCTTTTTCGTTGCCTCGCTCATAGCCTCTTTCGTGATTATGCCTCTTTTCGGCAGCGATCAGGTGGGAGCCATCAACAAAGTTTTGGACCAGTACAAGAACTGGTGTTTCGTGCTGGCCTTCCTTTGCATAGGACTTGAGACCAATTTCAAGACCATATGGAAACAGATGCATGGAGGCAAGACCCTTGCATTGTATGTGGT
>CAMFRR010000140.1 GCA_945982095.1 uncultured Bacteroidales bacterium | reverse complement strand
CCTCTGCACCGCCCTGTACTTAGATTTGTGGAAGATGATGAATAATTTTTTTTTGATTTTCTGATTTTTTCCATAATTTTGCACCCCGTAAACTTTTGAATAAGGGAAGATTTATGGGACGTGTTCTTTCAGCCAAGGCATTTGATTTCGACTACCTCTACGGGTATGTCAGCACCGCAGGTTGGTTCTGCGGCTCTGCCAACGGCACTTTGACAGAGCGTATTCCCTACATATAATTCATACAGGACAGGCAGTTGTTTCCTTTGTCGGAACAGCTGCCTGTCCTACGTATATACCATTCATTCAATTATTTAACCCTAACTTAAATTGTTTTTTGTGTTATGTCACATCTGAGATTCAATGCCGTAGAGAAGGCTTTCAGCAAGGCCCCGCTCGCTTTGGAAACTCCTCAGGAGAGGCCAGAGTCATTCTATGCTGTCAATGTTTTTGACCGTGAGAAAATGTTCCAGTACTTGCCTGCAGAGGTTTACAAAGAACTCGTCAATGTAATTGACAACGGCGTTCCCTTAGACCGCGGAATTGCTGACGCTGTTGCCAAAGGTATGCAGAAATGGGCCTCAGAAAAGGGTGTAACACACTATACTCACTGGTTCCAGCCCCTGACTGGAGGTACTGCAGAGAAACACGAATCCTTCCTCGAGTATAATGGCAAGGGAGGCGTTTTGGAGGAGTTCTCCGGCAAGGTGCTTGTACAGCAGGAGCCTGATGCTTCGAGCTTTCCTAATGGTGGTATCAGGAATACCTTTGAGGCCAGGGGCTACACAGCCTGGGATGCTTCTTCTCCTGTGTTCATCATTGATGACACTCTTTGTATTCCAACCATATTCATTTCATATACAGGCGAATCCCTTGACTACAAGGCTCCGCTGCTGCGTTCTCTCAGGGCCGTTGACAAGGCTGCAGTGGACGTATGCCGTTACTTCAGCGCCGATGTTACCAAGGTAAGCGCTTATCTGGGCATAGAGCAGGAGTATTTTCTCGTGGATGCTGATCTCTGCACAGCCCGTCCTGACCTTCTGCTGACCGGCCGCACTCTGCTCGGCCACGAGGCTGCCAAGAACCAGCAGTTGGAAGACCATTACTTCGGTTCCATCCCTGAGAGGGTGGTGAACTTCATGCGTGATCTGGAAATCAGGGGTCTCAAACTCGGCATTCCATTGAAAACCAGGCACAATGAGGTGGCTCCGGGACAGTTTGAGCTGGCTCCTATTTATGAAGAATGCAATCTTGCAGTGGACCACAACATGATACTCATGTCGCTCATGCAAAAGACTGCCAAAGACCACGGTTTCCGCGTGCTGCTGCATGAAAAGCCTTTCAAGGGCATAAACGGTTCGGGCAAGCATTGCAACTGGAGTCTTGGTACAGACAAGGGAACCCTGCTCTTCGCTCCGGGCAAGAGTGACAATGACAACCTCAGGTTCATTACCTTCGTTGTGAACACACTCATGGCCGTGTACCACCACAATGGTCTGCTGAAGGCTTCAATCATGAGTGCTACCAACGAGCACAGACTCGGTGCCAATGAAGCCCCTCCTGCAATCATTTCTTCTTTCCTCGGCACTCAGCTCTCTGCTATGCTGGATGCCCTTGAGCAGTGCGGAAGCGAGGCTCTTGAAGGCGGAAGGAAAAAAGGACTCAAGTTCGACCTGCCTCAGGTTCCTGAGATTATGGTGGATACCACAGACCGCAACCGTACTTCTCCATTTGCCTTTACCGGCAACCGTTTCGAGTTCCGTGCCGTGGGATCTGAGGCCAACTGCGCCACATCAATGATAGTGCTTAATACTGCAGTGGCAGAACAGCTTGTGAAATTCAAGGCTGATGTGGATGAGCTCATTACAGCAGGACTCAGCCCTAATGATGCCATTTTCAAGGTGTTGCGTGAATATATAAAGGAGTGCAAGCCTATACGCTTCGAGGGCAACGGCTACAGCGATGAGTGGAAGGCTGAGGCAGCACGCCGTGGCCTGGATTGCGAGGCAAGCGCTCCTAAGCTCTTCGATCACTATCTCTCCGAGTCCAGCGTCAGAATGTTCGAGTCCATGGGCGTGATGAACCGTATTGAACTCCAGGCGCGCAATGAGGTGAAGTGGGAGACCTACACCAAGAAGATTCAGATTGAATCCCGAGTTCTGGGCGACATATCCCTCAATCATGTGATTCCTGTTGCCAAGGAATACCAGAAGATGCTCATGGATTCCGTACACAGGATGCAGCAGATCTTCGATGCTGACGAGGCTTCTGAACTTGCTGCCGACAACCTGAGACTGATACGCGAAATCTCTGCGCACTGTAAGGCAATAGTTGATAATGTGCATGCTATGGTTCAGGCTCGCAAGAGAGCAAATATCCTGGAAAGCGAGAGGGAAAAGGCAATTGCCTATCATGATGAGGTAGAGTCTTATTTCGATGTGATACGCTATCATTCGGACAAGCTGGAGCTGATTGTGGACAACAGGCTCTGGACCCTGCCAAAATACCGCGAACTGCTTTACATTTAAAACCACCCTTTATATTCATATGGACGTTGACCAGAGGTGCAATTCTTTGTATTCCTCTGAATATGAACACGATTCCTGTGGCATTGCCATGGTCGTGAATATTCACGGAAACAAGAGTCACAATATTGTAACCTCAGCCCTTCGTGTGCTCGAAAATATGGAGCACAGAGGGGCTGAGACCAGAGACAAGACCGGTGACGGTGCCGGCATCATGGTGCAGATTCCCCATGAGTTCATCCTCTTGCAGGGTATACCGGTGCCTGAAAAGGGAAGATACGGCACAGGACTTATGTTCCTGCCAAGGGACAAGCAAAGGCAGAACGAAATAATGGACATAGTTGCAGGCGAGGTTGAGAAAGCCTCGCTGCAGCTCATGCCCTTGCGTACCGTACCTGTGAATCCTGATGTGCCTGGAGACATGGCCAGGGAGGCAAGCCCTGAGATAGTGCAGATTTTCGTATGCTGTACTGATGACTCACAGGTTCCTGACCTGCAGAGAAGGCTTTACAAACTGCGTAAAGCCATAGAGCGCAGAGTGGATGACAATGATTTCTATATATGCTCGCTCTCGTCTACAGTGCTGATATACAAGGGTATGCTGACTTCGGGCCAGTTGAGGCGCTATTTCCCCGACCTGAGCAACCGCTATTTCACCAGTTCACTTGCCATAGTACACTCCCGTTTCTCCACCAACACCTTCCCTAATTGGAAGCTGGCTCAGCCTTTCCGATATCTGTGCCACAACGGGGAAATAAATGCGGTGCGCGGCAACAGGGAATGGATAAAGGCCCGCGAATATGTGTTGAGTAGCCCCATACTCGGGGATATATCGGAGATAAGGCCCATACTTCAGGAGGGAATGTCAGATTCCGCGAGCTTGGACAATGTGCTGGAATTCCTGCTCATGTCTGGAATGTCACTGCCTCACGCCATGTCCATATTGGTGCCTGAGTCTTTCAACGACCTCAACCCTATTTCTGAAGAACTAAAGGCTTTCTATGAGTATTGGTCCATATTGATGGAGCCATGGGACGGTCCTGCAGCCCTGCTTTTCAGTGACGGACGCTACGCAGGCGGACTGTTGGACAGCAAGGGACTCAGACCGTGCAGATACACCATTACCACTCAGGGTATGCTGGTTGTGGCTTCAGAGGTGGGAGTGATGGATATTGATCCTAAGGATATTCAGAGTAAGGGAAGGCTGGAGAGCGGCAAGATAATGATGGTGGATACGCAGGAGGGCAGGATATATTATGACGGAGAACTCAAGCAAGAGCTTGCCGATGCCTATCCATATCATAAGTGGCTGCATTGTAACTGTATACAGCTTGAGAAGATTCG
>CAMFRR010000139.1 GCA_945982095.1 uncultured Bacteroidales bacterium | reverse complement strand
TTAACAGGCTCATACTGGCTCAATCCTATCTCAGAACGAAACTTGCCAGCAAGAGATTCAGCTTCAAGAATGGTCAATTTTTTCATTTCGACAACATTGTATCCATCATCAGCGAATTCTTCACCACGCGTTTAAACGCTGCAATCTGTTCCATATCCGCAGGTGATAGATTATCAACGCGGAATGCCGTAGCAAGCATATCTTCAATGACGCTCTCATTTTCCTCATATAGCATATATGCATCGCATCCGTACAAATCGGCGAGCTTCTCCATACATGATAGAGGTAATTCCCTATCTCCAGATTCATAATTTGAGTACGCAGAACGCCCTATGCCCAAGAAAGACGCAACGTTTTCTTGCGTATAATTGCTTGCCTGACGCATAAGTTTGATGTTCTTGGCTATAATCAGTCTTTCTTCCACAACGAATGATATCTATAGTGTTCTACAAATGTTCTGTGGCAAATATAGAAATATATTAGCATTTTATCAATATTTGCCACGATTATTTCATGTTATGTGAGACTGAAATTACGGCCTAAATTAGTGTTTGGCCAGTGAAAAGCTGAACGAGTATCGTCCGGAAGAAGTACGCCAGTTATGTGCTATAAGTCGAAAATTAATGTAGATGCTTTCGAGTATAATAAAATTTTTGGAAGCAAAAAATCCCCGACATTAGCCGGGGACTTGTGGTATTATTTGAATGAAAGCTGGCTGGCCTTGGAGTGATGAGATAACAGGTCCTTGGTCTGAAAATATAGCAGGACTTGATAGGATCCCGGGGCTTGGCCATGACGCTTATGGCGTATTGCCATAATACAGTTAGCGGAGGGATTTATGCCAGAGACCGTGGAGGTTGCAGTAGGCATAGACACCGATGGCGTCTTTTTTGTTGCAATGGAAAATCTGCTCTGGCCAGGCGACAGGAACTTCGGATAACTCTCCGTCTTTTGAAGAGAATAGCTTTTCTATTCTGCATGCAAGGTCAAGTCCGCATTTCTTGTCTTCCTTGTGAGCCTGTGCCAGATGGGCCAGTTCTTCTTTGCGTGTGCGTTCATCAAGACATTTCTGTGGGTCCAGAATTCTTATGTCAATGCCATCAACAGTTTGCAGTGCAATCATTTGTATGAAATGCTCTTTAGTACAAGGGTGAGGCTCAGAACCGATTTTGACCCTCAAAGTCATATCATCCAGCCATTCTATGTGAGGAAGATGCTTTTCCAGCCCATTGTCGACGCTCTTAGCTTCCATAAGAATCATCTCTGAGCCACAGCATACAGGTACAACACCTGAATCAACCACCTTGCAGATAATGTTTCCGCAGGTGAGACAATGATAAAATTTGACATCCATAACATTGATTTTTTAATGCCTTGCGGCGTTTGAACTTTAATCATATGGCCAGACAACGCCACTTGTATGTTCATGCGAAATGGCTAGATGCCGCCATTTTGTTTATGTCAAAAATTCGCAAATAGTGGGCCAAACAGTTATAGAGGACTCGCTCTATGGCATCAAAATACAAAGGTTTTGTCGCGTGGCAAAAACTGTCTCATCTCACCCGACCACTCTGCCGTCCTTGCCAGCGACCAGTCCTCCTTGCCTTACTAGCAACCTGTACTCCCGACCACGTTCCATGTCATCTCGACCAAGCCCTTTCTGTCATCTCGACCAAGCAGCGCGTGGAGAGATCTGGCTGCTCGGCTGGTCTGTGTTTATTGCCTGCATGGCCAGATCCGGCGTGCAGATTTCTCGACTCCGCCCTGCGGGCTCTGCTCGAAATGACAGAAGAAACGCTTCGCTCGAAATGACAAGGGGCGTGCAACCGGCAACTAGCCACGGCAGGGGGTCTGTATGTCCTGGTTGGATATGCAGATTTCTCGACTTCGCCCTTCGGGCTTCGCTCGAAATGACAAGGGGGCGTGCTTCGCTCGAAATGACAAGGGGCCCTGCAACCGGCCCTCGCAACCCGGTCCCACAACCGGCCCCCACAACCGGCCCCCTGCAACCAGCCATCAACCTTACCGTGCCGCTCGGATAAACTTATATTGTGATATTCTGGATTTTTCTGTAAATTTGTCATTATGCTTGCTGGGCTACTGGAAATGTGGGCAATGTCGTCTCAGATTGTATCAGAGCTCGTTGCATCTTAGCTATATATGAAGAGAAATATTGTTATTACCGGTGGCGCGGGATTCATAGGAAGCCATGTCGTTCGTCTTTTCGTCAACAAGTATCCTGATTATAAAATCATCAATCTGGATGCCCTGACCTATGCAGGTAACCTCGCCAATCTCAAGGACATAGAGAATAAGCCAAACTATAGGTTCGTGAAGATGGACATATGCGATTTTGATGCTTTTTTCAAGCTTATGCAGGAAGAGCAGATTGATGGCATCATTCATCTCGCCGCAGAATCTCATGTGGACCGCAGCATTAAGGATCCTTTCACTTTCGCTCGTACCAACGTGATGGGAACCCTGAGTCTCTTGCAGGCCGCCAAACTTTATTGGGAGAGCCTGCCTCACCCATATCACATGACCCACGGAGGCCCGTCCGCCGCGACCCCGTCCGCGACCCCAACCGCAGAAACCCCTGCGTCTCCAGCCACCCCAGCCGCTGAAACCCCTGCGACCCCTTGTGAGGTCGAGTGCCGTTTCTACCACATCTCCACTGATGAGGTCTATGGCGCCCTTTCAATGAACCGCCCTGATGGAGTTGAGCCCCCTTTCACAACCAAGGCCTCGTCCGGACAGCACCATCTCGCCTATGGTGACGATTTCTTCTATGAGACCACCAAGTACAATCCTCATAGCCCTTATTCAGCAAGCAAGGCTTCCAGTGACCACTTTGTACGTGCCTTCCACGACACCTACGGCCTCCCTACTATAGTGACAAACTGTTCCAATAATTATGGGCCATATCAATTCCCTGAGAAGCTTATACCGCTGTTTATCAATAATATACGACACCGTAAACCTTTACCTGTATACGGCAGGGGAGAGAATGTGCGCGACTGGCTCTTTGTGGAAGACCACGCCCGTGCAATAGACCTTATCTTCCATAAGGGCGAAGTGGCCCAGACCTACAACATAGGCGGCTTCAACGAATGGAAGAATATCGACATCATCAAGGTGGTAATCAACACCGTAGACCGTCTTCTCGGACGGGCCGAAGGAGAGGATTTGAACCTCATTACTTACGTTACTGACCGCCTCGGCCATGACGCCCGTTATGCCATCGACTCCACCAAGTTACAGAAAGAACTCGGATGGGAGCCTTCACTCCAGTTTGAAGAGGGCATAGAAAAGACAGTGCGCTGGTACCTGGAAAACCAGGAATGGCTGGATAATGTGACCAGCGGCGAATACAGGGAATATTACGACAATATGTACAAGGACAGATAATAACCATTATACACTCATACGATGAACATACTTCTTACCGGTGGTGCAGGCTACATAGGCAGCCACACCATAATCGAGCTGGACAAGGCAGGGCACAGCGTTGTAGTTGTGGACAACTTATACAATTCCCAGCCTGAAGCTCTCAAACGTGTCGAAAAGATTATTGGAAAGCCAGTTCCTTTCGTGGAAGCGGATATACGCGACCGCGAAGCCATGGAAAAGCTTTTCACTGACAACAAGTTCGATGCAGTAATCAACTTTGCCGGACTCAAGGCAGTGGGCGAGTCTGTGGCCAAGCCTCTCGAGTACTACGAGAACAACATGAACGGAGTGTTTGTTCTTGTCGACGTTATGCGCAAGCACTCTTGCAAGAACATCATATTCTCTTCATCTGCAACAGTTTACGGAGATCCAGCAATAATTCCTATCACTGAGGAATGCCCTAAGGGAGTGTGCACAAATCCTTATGGATGGACAAAGAGCATGC
>CAMFRR010000138.1 GCA_945982095.1 uncultured Bacteroidales bacterium | reverse complement strand
GTTCTGGATGCCCAGCATCTGCTTAAGGAGGGCAAGAGCATAAAAGAAGTTTGCAGCATTCTGAACTTCTCTTCACAGTCCCAATTCACCAGCTATTTCAAGACGGCAGTGGGTATTCCTCCAGGTGAATTTATAAAGAGTAGAGATTCTTTGATGAAATGAGTTCTTCTTAATCAAATTTTTGGATTTTTCAAGTATATTTTTTGGGGAATTCAAAATATGCTATTAACTTTACAACAGAAGAAGATGAATAAAAGCATTTTCTTTGTTAGGGTTATACTTATAAACTTTATAAAGCGGTCCCGCAGTGATGCATGGCCGCTTGTTTTTATGGCAAAGGGCGTAGAAAAAGGGGTACGTTTCATTCCGAACGTACCCCTTTCTGAATATTGATTACCCGTATTATTCTTACTTCCTGTAACCGCATTTAGGACATACGCCGTTCTCGTCGAGGGCTATGCCGCAGAGAGGGCAGCGATCAATGCTGGTGTGCGAAGGATATTCCTGTGTTGCAGCATTTACACCGCTGGTGAAAGTGAGTTTCACAATGTTGAGTTTGTCCTTCAAAAGATCGTAGACAATTTTTATCATACCCTCCACTGTCATAGTTTCCTTGGTAACAACCAGACGGCAATCAGGGTAAGCCTGGCACAGGTCAGTCTTGAAGGCTTCGCCTTTCATTACATTCTGTGGGGTGCCGTTCTTGATGCCTGTTTTCTCGTATACATCAAGTATGGCAGGCAGAAGAGGGTCGTCCTCGCGAAGAATAAGGGCGTGGTCAAAGTTTTTGAGAACGTTCCATGCAACTTTCTGAATCTCGTTGCAAGGGTAAGCCATATTGACTCCCTCATTGATAGGTTCTTCAACCTCGATAGTAAGAACGCCTGTGTGTCCGTGAAGATATTGAGCCTCACCTTTGAATCCATAGAAACGGTGGGCATACTGAATGTCTAATGTAGTAATGCTTCTCATAATGAATCTTTTTTAATTGTTCTTCGACAAAGATATGCATAAATTGCTGCCGGGCAAATGTCTTTCAGGGAAATTATATGGTAAATATATAACATAGATTGTTTATTGATATATCAATGTTTCATTTTTACTATATATCTCCT
Source organism: uncultured Bacteroidales bacterium (assembly GCA_945982095.1). Lineage (GTDB taxonomy): Bacteria > Bacteroidota > Bacteroidia > Bacteroidales > UBA932 > Cryptobacteroides. The sequence goes on along the minus strand of CAMFRR010000138.1, from coordinate 2,838 downwards.
TATATTTGCGCCATGGAAGAATTAAAGAAGATATATTGCCGCTACGAAATGGTGTGTGACAATCCTGCCGGAGCAGGCGTAGAACTGTACCATATGCCAGAGTTTTTTGCCGAGAGGCAAGGAATGGAAACCGATTCAATGCATCTGCACGGATTCTATGAAATCATATGGTTCCAGCAGGGAAGCGGGGTCCATCACATTGATTTCAAATCCTATACCATAAGCGCCGGCAGCATATTCATCGTATCCCCGGGGCAAATCCACTCCTTCGACCAAACTCACGATCAGCAAGGAATTGTGCTGAAGGTCTGCACAGAACTTTTTGATGATTTCATTACAAGTCCCCAACTACGTATTTCAGAGAGCGACGCCGCTCAGCTGGACAGAGTGGTTGAGGCTATAGAAAAAGAATTGCAGATGGCCGGCAGTTATGAGCATAAGGAAGCACTCAAGGCTCTTGTCAAGTTGTTCGTAATAAAGATTCTCAGAAGCGCAAGCGAGCTGGACAAGCATTGTGCTGTCCCGCTCAAGATTTCACAGAAGGCCTTCCTGGAATACCGAAAACTTATAGAGGAAAATTTCTGCCGTCTTCACACCGTTAAGGATTATGCAGCCCTTATGAATATGACTTCCAAGACTTTAACCCTGCATGTCAAGGATTGCTCAAGCTATTCTCCACTGGAACTCATAAACCACAGGATAATCCTCGAAGCCAAGCGTCTGCTGCGTTATTCAGTCCTGTCAGTAAAGGAAATCGCTTTCCGTCTGGGCTTCGAAGACCCATCCTACTTTGCCAAATTCTTCAAGCGCATAGTAAAAATATCACCGGCTGATTTCCGTGAATCCCTAACAGAGCAGTAGTATCATCATCTGAGCTATCAGCACACGAAGGAACATTGTCAAAGGATATACAGTTGCATATCCTACTGATGCTTCGTCAGAATCCTTGTCAACATCATTTGCATAGGCCAGGGCAGGAGGGTTCGTTGATGCTCCGGACAATACTCCTATCAGTGTCAGATAGTTGATTTTCAATATGAACCTGCCTATTACGGCACATACGAGCAAAGGAATCAAAGTAATCAATGCTCCATATGCTATCCATATGTAACCGCCTTTGTTCACTATTGTGTCTACGAAGCCGCTTCCGGCTTCCAAACCTACACAGGCGAGAAAGATGCTGATGCCTATTTCCCTTATCATCAGGTTGGCGCTGGCGGTGGTATATGTGATGACCTTCATTCTTGGCCCGAAATGAGAAAGCAGTATGCTTACGACAAGCGGGCCACCGGCAAGACCAAGTTTCACGGCTTGAGGCATGCCGGGAAAGGCGATAGGAATGCTTCCGACTATGACGCCCAGGGCTATGCCGAAGAAAATTGGTGACAGATTCGGCTCGTCAAGCCTTTTGAGCGAGTTGCCCAGAACTTTTTCTACTGAAGCAACAGACTCCTTGCTTCCCACTACGGTCACCAGGTCTCCATATTGCAGACGGAAGTCGGCTTTGGCCCTGAGATCCAATCCGGCCCTTCTTACTCTGGTGATGGAGGCGCCCAATATCTCTTCGAACTTCAGTTCGTCAAGCCTTTTCCCGTTGATGCTCTTTTTGCTGATGAGTATCCTTCTGGATATGAACTTGGTCTCAGCAGCCTCTGAATGCTTGCTGATAATTGCAGATTCAGCCTCCAATTCCTCCTTTTTTGGATCAATTTTCTCCTTTTTGCGCTCGGGCGCAATAATATTACCTTGTGAATAAAGTAATTTTTTTATGATGATAAAGGAAAGAATGGCTCCGACAACTCCTAAAGGATAGGCTACCGCATAACCCAGGGCTATGTCTGGAGAATTTCCCCCGAAACTGTCTGAGAATGCAGCCTGGGCAGCTCCCAGTCCTGGAGTATTGGTCACGGCACCGGACATTATGCCTGTCATTGTGGTCATTGATGTTCCTGTGATGAAGTGCAGGCCTATAGCTGTGGCTGCACCGAGCAGGCAGACCAGGACGGCAAGCAGATTGAGTTTGACGCCTCCTGCTTTGAAGCTGGAAAAAAAGCCGGGGCCGACCTGAAGGCCAATGCTGTATACGAAGAGTATCAGGCCAAATTCCTTCATGAAATGAAGAAGATTGGCGTTCAGACTCATATCAAAGTGGCTGAAGAGTATACCTACAAAGAGTACCCAGGTTACGCCCAGGGACACACCCTTGATTTTATATTTGCCCAAGGCCTTGCCTATGCCTATGACTGCCGCGAGAATCAGAATAGAGTGTGCTATTCCTCCGCTCCAGGCGTCTGTGCCTTCGAAAAGGCTTTTTAAAAATTCCATATTTATTTTCTTTATGCCAATTTCCCCGACAACTCGATAAGAGTCAGAGACTCACTTAGCATCTTGATGAATTCTTCTGCGCTGCGTTTGTGGTAAGTCTTTTTTAATGTGTGTACGCAGCCCTGCATCTTGTCGGGAAGTTCCAGCGGAATGGCTTTCAATGTATTCCTGTCTCGTATGGTGGCTTCGGAGAGTATGGTAATCAGTTTGCTGCTTTCCACAACTTCCAGGAGATTGTACACACTGTTTACTTCAAGAGATACACTAAAGTCTCCGCTAGAAAAATTAAAATATTTGTCTATCATGTTTCTGGCCTGAAGTCCCTTGGCGGGAATAGCCAGAGGATGTCTTTTTATCTCATCAGGCGAGATGGATTCACAAGCTGCCAGAGGGTGATTTTTGCTCATTATCACGGACAATCTGTCTTCAAACAGTACCTGGGATTCAATCTCGTCGAAAAGGGTGTCCGGTTTGAATGCAAGAACAAAGTCCACCTCCCTTCGCCTCAGCCTG